>JBEKAD010000080.1:0-12166 GCA_050018435.1 Terriglobia bacterium | reverse complement strand
CACTGACTCAGTGACTCAGTTTCCCTCTTTCCTTAGACTGAATCACTGAACCAGTGAATCAGTGGGGCATTTTGTTTTCAATGATTCAGTCACTCACTGACTCAGTGACTCAGTTTCCCTCTACTCTTCCTTGAGCGAAGCAAAAGGCGAATCTTGTTGCGGGGGTGCGCAGTCGCAACGCGTCAAATTTCGATTGACCCGGCAAACCGGGCAAAAGCCCCGGCACTCCGTACCGCAAATCACCTTCATGGGCACCGAGAGTATCACTTGTTCTGTGGCCACGTCGGCCAATTCGATTCCGTCCCCCGAGTAGAAGCCAATCTCCATCTCGTCCGCGGGGATTTCGAATTCCTCTTCCTTGGCAATACTCTTGAGCGGCCGATAGAAAAGGTCGAAGTCGCTACTCACCGGAATCTCGACGGCTCCCAGGCAACGGTCGCAACTGGATTCGAGGCTGGTGGCAAGGTGCCCCCGGATGCGAATTTCCGTCCCCAGGAGCTCCGCTGTGGCGTGGAGCTTGAGCGGCGCCGTTTGCCGGAACTCGGCGCCGTGATAGTCCAGCGACCCCGGGGCGTAGCTCTCAGACGCAATGACCCGGTGACGTTCTAGTTCTGCAAGGGTTATACGCACCCCAGCCTCGCCGATGCAAAACAGTAATTATAACCTCCAGGGGGGGCTTGTCAAGAAAACCGAGGGCGAATCCAGCTATTTTAGGTGTTTTTGTCAGGTGGAAGTGGCTGAGGAGAAAAGGGATAGCGGGAGATTTGGCCATCGGGCCATCGGGTCATCGGGTCATTGGGGCATTGAGAAGTAGACCCGTTTGTGACGAGCGACGATCTTTTTAAAGGAGTTACGATCTAATCCAAATCGAAATCCCGGATCGGCCGCCCGGTGGGCTGATCCTTGGTTTTCTCGAAGGCCTCTTTGAACTTGCGGTCGAGCAACTCGGATTTGATCTTCTCTTCGTCCGCGCTTTGACGGAAGAGGGCTTCGCGGCGGTCGGCTTCCTTCTTCAGGAGTTGCGCGGCTTGGTCCAGATCCGGACCTTTGTCTTGCTTGGGCGGCGCTTGATGGAACAGCACCTTGCCAAGCTCGGCGTCCACCGTCAGGGTGGCGCCACAGCAAGGGCAGACCACCTCGAGCTTTTTCGCGTCATGTTGGCGTCGCGACATGGTGATGGGATGCTAACCCCGGGCGGGCAGGCGTGTCAATTCCCGAATCTGCTCTGGTGGCCTGCGCGCAGCGTGGGAGTGAAACGTTCAGTCGGCTTCCCTCCCGGGTTGCGGTTGCAACCGTTTCCAACGTTGGACGAAGAGGAAGAACACACCCGGGCCAAATGAGAAGAGCATTACCGACACGCCGAAGGCTATCCCCAGGAAGGTCGAGACACCTGCGCAGCAGTAATTCCGCGCACGAGCCACAATGTGGGTCGGCACCGCCACCAGCAGTTCCAGGATGCTTCCCTTCAGGAGATAGCGGCACTGCCGCGTGACGATGTCCATCGGCGCGGTGTCACGGCTGGTCCAGGCGAAGACGAGGGTCCACACCGCCCACAGCACGGGCAATACCACCCAGGGAAGCGCCGTATCCACTACCATTTCCTTCCTGATAAACTCGTCAATGGACATCGCCGCCCCTGCACCGAGTACTCCCATCATCAGCCCGGAAGCGAGGATCAGCCACAGCACAGACCGGCGCGTCGTCGGCCGTCCAAGCGAAAGCTCAACCGGGACAAGCAACATCACCGCTTGCGCCACGAGCATCACCCCCAATCCAGCCCAGTAAATCCACTCTGAAAAGGCCCAAAGCGCGTCATGCATAGTCTCCGGATAGAAGGCAACGAGGTGGAGCGGTGAGGTCAAGGCAACGAGGATGAGGAAATAGAGAAGAACGACTAAGACGGCCCAGCGCTTCATGTAAAACCTCCTTGTTGGGAACTCAAAGGGTGAAGGCTATACGCATTATGCCACCCGCGCGAGCAGATCGCTATAGCGGGGCTCGCGGGGGGTTCTCCCTAGGCCGAGAGGTTTTATCGAACCGAAGGAGTTCTTCCGCAACCTATTAAAGTTACTACATTTGACTTTCAACTTTGGAACTCTATCAATAACCCTTGGGGGGGTTCCCACTTGACATGAAGCCTCCCAAGGAGGAACCTGCTACCGTTTATAGTGGGAGATTGCCGTGGGGAGGTATGAATGCTTCGTACCTTTAAACCGTTAGGAGTTTGCATCGCTAAGGCGGGCTCGGTGCTGGCCCTGCTGATTTTCATTTTCTTCGGCTTCCTGAATCCATCCTATTCGCAATTGCCGCTTTCCACGGCCGCTCCCTACGTGGGGCAGAAGGCGCCCAGCTTCACCCTGCCTGACCAGCAGGGCAAGCCGGTTTTGCTGGCAGACCTGTTGAAGCCGGCTGCTGGGGCAAGAGGGAATTCAGGCGGGCTGGTGTTGATTTTCTACCGTGGCTACTGGTGACCCTACTGCGTCTCCGAGTTACGGAGCTTTCAAACCCAGTTGGGTGAGTTCAGCAAGCGCGGCATTCGCGTGGTGGGGGTCAGCGTTGACCCCCTCGAGGTCAGCCGCACGCTAGGTGAGAAAGCGGGCTTAACCTTCCCGCTCCTTTCGGATCCCGAGATGAAGGTCATCCGCCCTTATGACCTCCTGCACATCCGGGGCGGCCCCAAAGGGGTTAACATTGCGCGGCCCGCCGAATTCCTGATCGACCCCACCGGCACGGTGCGATGGGTGAACCTGACCGACGATATCCGTGTGCGCGCCCGCGGCGACGAGGTCCTCAGAGCAGCGGACAGACTCGGATTAGGTGCGCGCCCGTAGTCGTTCCGGTGGCTGAACCACACGTCGGGAAGATTGGAACCCTCAGCCAGGCGGAACAAATCCCCGGCGCCAATTTCGATCTTCCCGATGCCCAGACCCTCAGTTGGGGCCACACCATACCGGTTCCAGGCACTACGGTGCAGCGAACTTGGCCCCGCCGTGATCTCTGTTACCCTGTTCCACCCAGGTGCCGGTGGCGGAGTTCTGCGAAAGGTTGAAGGTGTAGGATACGTTCAGGTGCGCCCCGCCGGGCTGGATGGCCTCCGTCTCAGTAAAGGTCAAGCTCGATCCCGCGAGGTTCCCGCGTATGCGATTGATCGAATTGAGGGAGGGCCAAGTGATCTCGCCAACGATGGCGCCGGTGGAAGGGTGATAGCTCGTAATCCTTAACTGAAATTTCCAATTGCCGCCGCCGGAACTCCAGGCTTCGCCCGAGAGCGTCTGGCCGCTCGAGAGAGTTTCCCAAAGCGCCCCCTCGCTGGGTGTGTTGGGTTGGGATACCTGCCCGGAGACGAATTCAATGCTCGCGATCTGGTTCGCTTCCACCGGAACGCGGATGGCGCGGCCGTCCTTGGTGTGAATAACGATATCCGGAAATGCGGGAACTGCTGCACCCAGTAGAACAGCTAGCAGGATGATTGTGCCTCGGATCATGAGTCCTCCTTTGGTTGCGGGATTCGAGTATGGTTTTTGTGTATCGGTACAAGGCCTCGCGACGTGGCCACGGCACGGACGCTGTATCGTCATTCTTTCCGTCTGCGCGGCCTCAGCAACCCACGGCATATGCTTCCTATCGTGGTTACAAGTTCGGGGTCTAATGCGCAGCAGTATAAGACTCTCCACAACGACCTTTTGCAAGGGAAACCCGCGTTCCCGAGGTTGCCGGGACAGGCCCCGCCCAGACGCCGTAAGATGGGCGGACGTGGGTATCGCGATGTACCTCACACCTCGCTTCTCGGTGCATTACTACTCTTTCGCGAATCCTCAAGGTAGCCAGCGCAACTCAATCCCCTCCGCCCATTCGGGTCGGCGGGCAGGCGCCGGCGGGTGTGCGACATAAGAGTGGAAGCCGAGATCCCTCAGACGTAGCGCGGGCATCCTGCCCGTGCGTTGCTGTAATCTGACCCCAGGTTCGTGTCCCGCCACTCCAGGCCTAGGGTTTTGTTGTAGGGCGGGAGCGGGACGCTCCCGCCACAGCGGGCGGGACGCCCGCGCTACAGGATTTTCCCGCCAGTCGCCCGGATAGGCCAAAGCCTTTCACTTTTATGTCGCGCACCCGCGTGGGCCTAAAAGACGGATCCTCGCGACCATGCTCAATAAGGCCAAGGAGGCTTGCGTGTAGATGTCGCAAAGCAGGTGCCGTCCAGGCAGATCATCGGGTCATGATTCTTGTTGTTCCGCTTCTCCAGACGGTACGTGTGCGAACCGGTAGACCTTGAAATCGCGGTCAGTGTCGAGCCACTCACACTCCAAGTACCGCCGTCATTTCCCTCTCCGTAAACGGAGCCGTAGGGGTTGCTGCTACCGCCGCCGCCGGAATATGTGTAGGTGCCATCGGGCCGAAGAGTGAAGCACGCCTGGCGTGAATAACTGTAATTGCTGGAGCCGGTGAAAGAGCACCATTGGCCGACCATTTCCGCGGGCGTGCCGCCACCTGCTCTTCCGGCGTCGCCACCGTGAACTCGCCGCAGGGTTCCTTGTTGCCCCTGAATGGTTACCTGAAGCGTGTCGCCGCTCAAGGTGTAGGGCATGGGCAGCGCGCCGTCGCTGCCCGTCAAGGTAAGGATGCCGTTCTCCGCCGTGTAGCGGAAATTGCTGCCGTTAAAACTCGCCGTCCCATCGGCGTTCAAACGCATGATCCCCGTGTTGCCCTGCCAGCTTCCCACCAGGCCGGTCTCTTTGTCCTCGCGTTCCTCCCCGCCTGCCGCGGTCTTGGGTTGGCCGCCCGCGCGGTGAAACTCCAGTGGTGCTTCCAGTCCGCCGCCGGAAAGCGTCATGGAATCGCCCGCTAGGGCGGCGTTGTACATGATGGTTCGGCCGTTAGCTCCCGTGAGGCTCAAGACTTTCTGATTGAAGGTCCAATGGATGGGCCCTCCGCCGAAATCTCCCGTTCCCCCCGGCTTGAGGTTCAAATGAACCACCCCTTGCGGCCCCGCCACTTCCCACGAGCCCGCCGGGCCGGATTCCTCGGCAGGCTTGCGAACGTCCCCCACGCGGTGAAACACGGAGGGTTGCTTCATGGTGGCGCTGGTCAACGTCAGCGAGCCAGAGGCGAGCTTGGCGTTGTACATGTGAATTTCGCCGCCCGCGCGGGAAATGACCAGGATTCCCAGGTTGTATTGCCAGTGGATATTCTCCCCCGCCATGATGCCGGAACCGTCGGGTCGAAGCTCCATGGTCAATGGGCCGTTCCTTCCCTGGGTCTCCCAGGTACCCGCCAGGGCTGAGGCGTTCGACCCGTTCTCCTGGGGGATCGCCGAAACGGCGCCCGTCAATGCCACGCATAGAAAACCTGTGCTTGCGCACACAAGAAACGCACTGAGGACGCGATTCATTGTTCCTCCTCGGAAAACGACTTTGCGCCACACGCTGGAAGCCTGGAGTGATCCCGCCCAAGCGGGACCACTCCAAGGTACACCTTTTCGCCCGGCACGCTTCAGGGCGCGGGTACGGGCGGGATCAGGCCTCGATGGCGGCCCAGCCAATAAGCGGCGAGGAAATTATTCTCTGAGAAAAGTTCCACGGTCTGGGGCATACCTGGCGTATCGAAGACCGATTGTGTGTCGGAGTAGTCCGGATGAGGATATGTCCCAAAGACAACGTCGATATTCATCGGAGAGCCGCCGATAAGAAAGTAAGGGTCCACTTCCGGCAGAGGCTTGGGCACCAACCCAGGCCCCAGCGGCCAAATGCCGAACGGGCCGTTAGCGAACTTATTCTGCGTGTCAGAATCGAGCGTCTGCCAAAAATCGGGCACCATGGTTCTCACCTGGTCTTCCCAGTAACTCTTGGCAAAGGCAAAGAGCGGGTTAATGAGGTCCGTCCGTTCCCTATAATCCGTGTAGTAGTAGGACCTGTCGGTGTGAGGGACCGTCGTGGGGAGCAGCGTGCGTCTGCCGAAAGGGGCGGGTAGATCGCGAAACTGGTAAAGCGTGGCCGTAGCCCGAACGGAAAGGACCTCCCCATTGGCGGTCGCGGGCACGAAGAGGGTCTCTGGCGGCGCCCCAACCCAGTGCTCCGGCTTGAACATATCCGCGAGCAACATATCGAGCAACGGGTCCCGGGCCGTCTCTGCCATGGGCATGATCCCCTTCTCCGCAAACCAGGCGTAATCCCGCCAGATCGGGGCATCTGTTTCATAATGCATAAGGATGTACATAGCCGGGACGTAGTGTTCAAGGATCCATCGGGGAACGAACAGCCAGACAACTTCGTCGAGTGCAAGGAGGATCGGGGGGTAAAGAGTACTTGCCGCCACCACCCACGGATCGGAAGGGCCAACCGATGTTTGGTTCTTGACACTGTCGATCGAATTCGTGAACGCGAGTGCCTTCTCTCGGTACGTCGACCTGACCTTATCGATTCCCGGAAGCGTGCCCTCCGTGAACCCTTCCTGATCTGCTAGGTAGACCGCGGCCTTCAGAAAGGCGAGGTTGCTCAGAAAGGGAAGCAGATCGAAGCCGCCGGTGTTGCCGGCAGGTTGATTATCCATCGTTTGAATGGCGAGGCCGTGATTCACAAGGTATACGCCGAAGTTTGCGGTGGCGGTAGCAATCCTTTTTTGCCACTCGCGTTCCTTACCGGCGGCCTTTAAGGTATCGTACGCCGCCAGTGCACCCCAGAGGAGCCAGTAGTCATCGTCGGAACTCTGCCGCTCCATGAAGCGATAAACATCGGGCACACCGCAATCACCCGCTCCTTGCCCTGGGTTGCCGAGGAGGTTAGGAGCGCAGCGCTGATTGAGTGTGGCATGAATTTCGAAAGCGCCCTGCCCAGCCTTATCCCCGGAGTGGTTGAGATCCCTGTCGTTGAAATAGCGACTGTGGCTCGACGCGTAGAACCGCACGGGCAAACCGGGATTTCCCGCCATGGGGCGGTATGCCTGCCGCTCTTCAATGGTTGTCTGTGGCCGCTGGCCTGACGGCACTATGTTTGGCTGAACAATCGCATTTTCATTCCCTCCATGCTGCGGGGGTAACTTCGCGTACTTACCGTTTATATCTCCGGCAATGGTCACAACATTGTAGTAGCCCCACAAGACGGTCCGCAGGGACTCGAGATCTGCTTCGGATTGAGTGATGGCGTACTTGTGGGCGAGGGCCCCGAGATACTGGCCCGTATCGGAACCTGCGTTGGTCAGGCGTTTTCCTCTCATGCAGTCTTGCTGCCACGAGAGTTGCCCGATGTCAAGGGGACCGGGAGGGGGAAGGTTGACTTCGACACAACCCACCACTTGACCCTCCGAGAGATGAAAGCGCTTCAACCATTGCTCGTAGGTCTCGGCGCGACTGGCCAACTGGGTTCTTGCTCCCGCCGCAGCGGCGGCAACGGGGTCATAGAGGGTGTCGAGAGGTGGTGGCAGCTTGCGCGCAGCCTTCAAGGCCGCGTCGGCCGCCACCGCGGCAGGAACTTCGGCGAGAAACAAAGGACCCGCAATGCAAAGAGCCGCCAAGTCCGTGATAATGTCCCCAGATGGCCCCGAACATACTATATTGGCCCCGGTATTGGCGGTGTTCCGGATGGAGTCTTCAATGTCAGGTTTGCGAGCTTTAAACGCATCTACCAGGGCACTCATCTGAGTCTTAGACGTTTGGAATGCGTTGTCAATGAGGTTGGGATTAATGTCACTGAAATTGCCCGTGACGACCCTCTGCAGGGCGGCGGTATCGGTCCAGGTTCTGATGATGCCCTCGAGCTGCTTGCGCGCGTCCTCTACGTTCTGTTTACCTGTTTGTGCGTCTCCGGCTAAGTGGGTTTGAAAGTCTGGTAGTTGTGTGGCCAGCCAGTTCGCTGCCTCTTGCTGAGGATTAATGCCTTGCAGGCGTTGGACCGTGTCTTTCATTGCGTTGATCTGGCGGGCGAAGTCCACCGTGGGGCAACGGCAGACGTTCCACATAGCAGCGCGCACGCCCTTCAACGTATTCCCCAGTACGGTTCCTATGTCGCCTTGCACCTGCGCCGGGGTCAAGGGGTTCGTGTTATCGTCGGCAAAGGTCTGAAGATGGTGCTCGAGGTCGGTGGCATGGTGGGCCAGCGAGTTCGCGGCACTGTCCCAGAGGGGAGGCAGTACGGAGCATTTAAGCCACCACGCATCATGAGCCACGCAGTCGTCAGGCGCGCAGGATTGCTTGCAGGGAGGTTGGTCGTCCGAGCAGTGCGGTGGCTTGTGTTTGCCGCGGCACCACGTCCACCACCAATCGTGATCTTTGCAGTCGGTGTCGACGCAGGGGCCTGGGACGCACGCGGGTTGTGGCTGCGAGCAGTCTTGCGCTCTGGAGGTAACGGACCATGATCCTAGGAATAAGATCACGATGATGATTCTGGAAATGACAGAAGATGAGTGGGCAGAGAGAAATCGCACGCTTCCCCCTTTCGGGAACTGCAAGATTTATTTGACACACCTAATTATTTGCTAAGGCTTGGCGCAGGAGTTTACATCCAAGCCAGCAGCTTTGAAAGGATATTCTTCGGAGCCTTCTTGAAGGGGTAGATTACCGGCAGCCGCTGTGGGGCCGAATTGCATTTGGCCAAGGGGCGAGCACCGCTCGCCCCTACATATCGTCCTCGGGGTTTTGTAGCGCCAACCTTTAGGTCGGCACGAGATGGTACCGCGTATTCCTTCTCGGTTTTGTAGCCGCGCGAAGTGAGGTAGTCGTAAATCGGCGCGAGCGTGAGCAAAGGGCTCTCTTTGGGGTTCTTCAGGGATACAAGAATATCAATATCAACAGTGGCTGAGGGCTCGAGATAGAAAGTCGCTCCCACCGCGCCGCCGATGGCGTATTTGCCGGTAATTCCATCCACTTGCATCCGATTGATAGCTTCAAGAGTGGCTTTCATCGCAAACCCTGACGGGTGAGAATCGAATTCGCCGCATCGAGAGCACTATGGCGCAGGTGGGCGGAGAGGGGAAGGGGAGTCTTTGCGGTGCGAAATGCGCTGTAGGGCCGAATTGCGTTCGGCCACGGGCGAGCGCCGTCGTTGCCGCCACAATTGACCGGAGGTTTGGCATGAAGGGAAAAGCCCAGGGACAGAAAGGCACTGTCCGAGGCTACCCGCTTCGTTCCCAATCCGCCTGGGCAATTGATCTCGCCTCCGACGGCATTCGGTGATCGGGTACACTTCTCCGTAGCAGCAGGCACAGCACGGCGCGGTTCCAGCCGTGCGGACCGATGCCGCCCGCGCGCCGAGCCCTAGGCACCGCCGCGGAAGTCTCCGCATCATAGCGGCCGCCGGGCCGGGCCACCAGAACCGGCACGCTGACGGCGCGCAGCATGGGAATGTCATTGGGGCTGTCACCTAATCCCACCGCCCGCACCGGCGAACCGCCAAGGCGCTCAAACCACTCCGTCAATCGCCGCACCGCAACTCCCTTGTCGTTGGCGCCCATGATGTGAAAGAAGCGGCTGCCCCGGGTAGTACGCAAGCCCAGCCGACGGATCTCGGCGCGCAGGCGAGGCCAGGCGCGCCTGTCGCCGTCCAATATGATGAAGGCTTCATCGAACTCCCGCCGGCGCGCGCGCCGCGCCGCGGTCAACTCCAGCCCCGTCCGCTCCGCCACCTCGCGCGCGGGCATCTGGCTAAATCCCCGCACCGACACCCGGGCGCGCAGGGCGGCAGTGCGCAGGGCGGCAACCAACAGCGGGTACGGTGTTCCCAAGGCCACCCGCTGCCAGCCTCGGCCGGCCCGGTGAGCATGGGCAATCCGAAAAGGGAAGTACCCCACGGGCACGTAGATAGCACCGCCGTTCTCCACTACGAACGGTTCGCGCCGCTCAAGCTTGCAGAGGAGAGGCAGAACTTCAGCGCGGGTCTTGCTGGTAACAATTACCAACGGCTGCTGCCGCCGGGCCAGCGCCCTCAGCGCCGGGCGGGCAGCCGTCCAGGCGTAGGTGCGAGGATCCAGCAGCGTGCCGTCGAGGTCAGTAAAGAACACCTGATTCGTCGGCACCCGACGACAAGCCACGGCAGCCTCCTACCAGGGTGATGAGAAAGTCGCCGCGACTCCCTTTGTAGCGCCGGCATCTTGCCGGCCCTTATTGAATCTAAAGGGGTTGCCGGCTGGAAGCCGGCGTTACGGCAGCGCTCCAAGGCTTTTTCATCAGCCTCCTACAGGTGGCGCATCTGGTCCTCAGCCTCGGGCTCGGCCGGCGGGCGGAACTGCGACTGCAACAGTTCGCGCGCCAGGTCACGTGCGCCTAAGCCGAAGGCAATGGCGCCCGCCGTCACGACCCCGCCAAAAAGGATGGCAAAGGTCACAATAATGGTGGTGCGGCTTATCCCAAATTCGTCGAGAGCGGCCACGACCGTCAGGACCATAATGAAAACGCGGGTCAAGCCGGCCAGCAGCCGTGCGGCAGGCATCCCCGCGTTGACCGCGGCGATCAGGACGCTTCGCCCCAGGAAGCGACTGACCAGGGTGCCGACCAGCAGGATCACGAGCGCCGCCAGGAAATGCGGGAGGTAAAGGAAGAACCGCTCCACCAGGTTCCTGGTCATGGGTGTGCCGAGAGCGTTCAGACCCGCCAGCAGCGCCGTGAGAATGACCATTCCCTGCACGACCTGGCCTGCCAGATAGGAGCAGGAATGCACGAAGCCCATGCGCTCGATCTCCTGGCCCACGCCGAGCCGGGCACAGAGACGGTCGAAGCGAAGGATACGCAGCACGCGATAGACCACCTGCTTGGCGAGCCAGCCCACCAGCAATCCCAGGAGGACAAGAGCTAGCATCCCTAGCAAGCTCAAGAGGCTGGTCATTGCCTGCTGGCCCAGTTCGCGCAAGGGCGCGAGGATCGCCTGATCCCAAAATGATTTCATGATCCTCACCTCTTTTCTGAAGCCCCCAGGGGCCACTGACTGATCAGTGTCGGCTTCAAATGCTCGTAAACGAGGCAGAGCCTTTCGATCCTCTCCTCCACCTGGGACGCGTCTTCGTGTTCTGTCTGGCGCGCAAAGGAAGCAACCCAGCCCAGATAGAGAGGCGTGACCGATTTCACCAGATGCTCGCGGTCAAGTACACGCCGGTGATAAGCCAGCGCGAAACTGTAAATGATGGTCACCCAGAGTTCGTCCGGCAGCGCGAACCGCTCATCGGGCAGCGCCGCACACACCTGCAACTCGTGTAACTGCGCCGGCAACATCACCCGCTCATAGACCGGAAGTAGATCGCGCACCGCTTGGCGAAAGCTGCCCACCATGCGGGCCACGTTGATGGGCACCGGTTCGAGGCCCACCTCGAAGGGGAACCCAAGAAGGGATGTGGGGCGCGAGCCGTCCAGTCCCGACCAAACGTCGGCGTAAGTTTCCATCAAGCTGAAAACTGAGCCCACCACCTGGACCAGCATGGCGCTCAGGTCCGAACCCGGGTCCTTGGCATCATGAATCTTGGCGCCCAGGTAGGACTGGCAGACCTTGAAGCCCTCGGCCAGGGCGGTGGTGGTCATCCAGATGTCGATGCCATAGCGGGCCACGTCCGTGTGCCAGACGTCGCGCGTGAGGAAGTGGCGCGCCAGGCGGCCGGACATGCCGAATTCCCCGCCGATGGGTTGCCGCACGCGCCAGCCATAGAGGGCCCGCGTGAGCGGATAGACGATGCTGTTGGTGATGGTCCCGTCGTACTTGTGGCGCTTATAGTAGGGGGCGACGTAGTCGTATTCGAGGTCCAGCAGCGGGCGCAGCAGCAGGTCGATCCATTCGGGAGTGATGCTGCGCAGGTCGGCGTCCACCACCGCGCAGGCCCGCGCCTGGAGTAACTCGACCACGCGGAAAATTGTGCGGAAGGCGCTCCCCTTGCCGGGAAGGCCTTGGTACGGGGTGGCTAGGCGGTGCACCGGGTAGAGAGGATGCTGCACGAGCAGCAGCGCGCGGGTGTCCAGGGTCGTCCCCAGCACCGCCTCGCGCGTGCCGTCCTTCGAGCCGCCGTCGGAGTTGACGATCAAGGCGCGGCGATCGGGGAAATACTTCAGCAAACCCGCATGGGCCGCCTGCACCACGTGACTGATGGTCCGCGCGTTGTTGTAACTGGGGATGCCGACGACGATGTCCACCGAGCCCGCGGCATGGAGTTGTTGCCTGACCTGATCCGTCAGAATCTCTTCCGGCACGAGCACCTTCCCTAA
>JBEKAD010000079.1:0-31569 GCA_050018435.1 Terriglobia bacterium | reverse complement strand
GTTTTGAATAATGCCGCCGGTGCCGGGGTAATATTCGCCCGTCTCGATCGAGTACAGCGCCAGCCCGACGTTCCCCTCATTGAGGTGGACGAAGGGGGGATTGGCGGCTTTCTGGAAATAAACGTCGCCAAAGGTCTGGTCATAGAAGATTCCGTATCCGCCGCGCAGAACCGTTTTGGAGTTGCCAAAAGGCTGCCAGGCAATGCCGATGCGCGGCTCAAAGTTCTTTCGGTCGGGATATTGCAGTGCGCGGTTGCGCGCCGTGCTCCCCAAGTTGAGGGTTTGTTGGGCGCAGGTTTTCGCCGTGCAGGGCTGAGGGTTAATCTGAAATTGGCCGGTGAAGGGATTTTGAGTGGGGTTAAAGCTCCACAAGGTTGCGGCATTGGTTCCTGCTACCATCAGTTCCCCATTGCTGAAGTCGAAGTTGGAAAAGTTGTTGTTCTTCTCCGTTACCAGGCTTTTGTACTCGTAACGCAAACCGAGGGTCAGGGTCAGATGGGGGCGCACGCGCCAATCATCCTGGACGAAGAAATCGTATTCGCCGAATGCTCCGGAGATGTACTCCTGGAATCCGTCCAGCCAGTATTGGGGAAGGCCAAGCAAAGCGTCTGCCACACTGTTCCCGAACTGGCATTTGCCGGTTGCTGCACAGGGAAGACCCATTTGCCCGGCGAGCCCCGCTTGCTCCTGCGTGCTCAACTGTCCCAGGCCTCCGGTCAGAAATCCGGTGAACCCGTATGATCCGCGGTAGTTGCTATCGACGGTGAAATTACCCCGCCGGACCAGGCGCATGTCCACTCCATAGCTCAACGTGTGGGTTCCCAGGACGTGCGTTAGCGTGTCGCCGATTTGGAAGGTATTCACCGCCCCAGTCTCCGGTACGCTCGGGTCTCCGCCAATACTGGCATACCCTGAATAGGTCATATCGGGGACACCGGCCGAAACCGACCCGATTTTGTTGACGCCCATGATCCCGAGGGTTGAAGCCAAGTTGTTGCCCAGATCTTCATTCGACTGCCGAAGCTGCCAACGGTTGTACCCCAGCTTCAACTCGTTAACCAGCTTGGGACTGAAGATATGTGCCCAATCGAGCCCCCCCATCTGGTAGGAATTGTGAGAGATCCTGCCATATCCCGGAAGAGTCGTGGTGCTTTCCGGAACCGTGCCTGACGGCCAGAACTCGCGGTCAAAGTTGAGACTGTAGCGGACGAACAGTGAGTTCTTGGTGTCGAACTGATGGTCGACGCGTCCGGTCAGCGTATCGCTATTGACCTGCCGGTCGACCAGCGCCGTGTAGTTGGCGGCGCCACAGGAGGCATTGGCAATGTTGGGCTTGGGGTACTGGTTCACTAATCCCTGGCCCGCGGGGTCCGCCTGTGGCAAGACCTGGTTGATGGCGGTAAAGGGCTGAACCGACCCCTGCAACAGGGCGAGAGGGTTGATCAGCACCGTCGCGCTATCACAGGGATTCGAGGGGCTGAAGTCGCCTTGGCGGTCCGCGACGGAAGGCACCAGGAAATTGTCGTAAAAATCGCGGTGCTCCCGCGTGCCCTCGTAGGCAACGAAGAAAAACGTATGGTCGTGCCCGTCGTAGATCCCGGGAAGCACGGCCGGTCCGCCGAGCGTCGCGCCGAACTGATTGCGGTGCATGGGGGCCACGGAAGGGTCAAAGAAATTGCGCGCGTCGAAGGCCGTGTTGCGCACGTACTCGTAGATGCTGCCGTGGACGTCATTCGTCCCGGATTTGGTCACCATGTTGACTTCGGCCCCGGCATGGGCGCCAAACTTGGCCTCATAGACTCCGGTCTCCATGCGGAATTCCTGCACGGAGTCCAGCGGGGGAGCGACGGTATATTGGCCGACGCCCACCGAAGTGTCATCCAGGCCGTCCAGCCAATAGGAATTCATCGAGTCGCGCATCCCGTTGACGTTGATGGAGCCACCGCCGCCCCGGGTGCTGACCGCGCTGCCGGCGGTGCCGGGAGATACGCCGGGCACCAGCAACGCGAGTTCCAGAAAATTCCGTCCGTTCAAGGGGACCTCGTTGACCTTTTGGGCGTCGATGGTGGTTCCTACGGACGAGGTTTGGCTCTCCACCGTGGCGGGAGATGCCTCCACCGTGATGGTCGTTGCCTGCGGGCCCACCTTGAGCGAAATGTCCACCCGCAGGTGTTGATTCACGAGGAGCGTCATGGGGCCGCGCTCGAGTTTATTGAAGCCCACTTTCTGGGCGCCAATGACATACCGCCCCGGCGGGAGGAGGGGAATCTGATAGGTACCGTCGTTGGAGGTGTTGACGCTGCGCGAAAAACCTTTATCTTTTTCTGTAATTGTCACGAGGGCACCCGGGATGACTGCTCCCGTGGGATCCATTACAGTTCCTGTAAAGCTACCCTGAAAGGTTTGCCCCCAGGTTACCAGGCAGCCGACACCTAGGAGAAAGGTCAGGCATTGTAAAGCCTGTCGGATTGATGATGGCATGATTCGTATTGTCCTCCCAATGAAGTCCAGCACACATGACTAATCAAGCGAGGCAAAAGTCTGCGGGAAGAACCCATCGTGTACAAGAGTGGTCCGCATCCGGCAGACCAAAAAATCGCACCCACATTAGCATGAATTATTTGGGCCGCAAAGCCGTTCTTCGCCTGCCCCATACCGTCGCTTGCCAAGGCGGGCGGAGCTGAATCCAAATAGCACAGCCATGCGCTGCTGACGGTTTTCTGGGAAGTTGTTCCGCCATCGCCTATTCTTCATCGAACTATGCCGCTAAATCCGGGGAGGCGAATTTCGTTTACAATACCCCCGCCGTGCGCGCGAGGGTGATTCGCTCCGCGGCTTAGTCATACCCATAGTGTAGGATCATGCAGGAGGTCGAGATGCAGTTTGAAAAGGGGACACTCGAGATTCTACCGGCGGCACTCCGGGTACTGGAAGAGGGTTTTGCTTCACTTCCCGCCATTGACGCGCGGGCACCGGGCCAAGAGCGCCTTGCCGAGGTGATGCAGCAAGTCGCCATCCGCCTGCGGGACAATTATCCGTATTTCCATCCTTTTTATGCCGGCCAAATGCTCAAGCCACCTCATCCGATTGCCCGCGCCGCCTACGCTTTGGCCACTTGGGTTAATCCCAATAACCACGCGCTGGACGGTGGACGCGCCAGTTCAGCAATGGAAAAGGAGGCCGTCGCCGAGATCGCCGCCATGCTGACCTGGCAGGCCCACCTGGGGCATCTCGCCAGCGGCGGCACCATGGCGAACCTCGAGGCGCTCTGGGTGGCGGGGCAACTTCACCCGGGAAAGAAGATTGCGGCCTCCGCGCAGGCCCACTATACGCACCATCGCATCAGCCGCGTGCTGGGGCTGCCTTTTGTGGAATTGCCCTGCGACCTTCGGGGGCGGATGGACACTCGGGCTCTGGCAGAAAGGCTGACGGGGGGAGACATCGGCTGCGTCGTTGCCACCCTGGGAACTACCGGGACGGGCTCCGTCGACCCTTTGCCGGAGATCCTACGCCTGCGCGCCCAACACGCCTTCCGGTTGCACGTCGATGCGGCGTACGGCGGGTACTTCACGCTCGCAGGCAATCTTGCCAAAGAAGCCCGCGCCGCGTTTGACGTGATCGGCCAGGCCGACTCGATTGTGGTTGATCCCCACAAGCACGGCCTGCAACCTTATGGGTGCGGGTGTGTGCTGTTTCGCGATCCGAGTGTGGGGGCGCTCTACAAACATGACTCCCCCTACACCTACTTCACCTCATCGGATTTGCACCTGGGTGAAATCAGCTTGGAGTGCTCGCGCCCGGGGGCTTCGGCCGTGGCCCTGTGGGCCACCCAAAAATTGCTGCCCCTCGTCCGTGGGGGCGAATTCGCTAAGGGGCTTGAGGCCTGCCGAGAAGCCGCGGTCAGCCTGGCGGAGCGACTCTCCGCCGATTCACGATGGATCGTGCCTTTTCCCCCTGAGCTGGACATTGCCGTCTGGGCGCCTCGCGTTGCATCCGCCCGCCTCGCATCGGAACGGTCACAGCGCATCTTCGCGGCGGCCGCGAAGCGCGGCTTGCACCTCGCGCTGATCCGCTTGCCCGTCGGTTATTTTCCCTCGCTTGCTGCCGATTCGCCCGACGGTCAAGACACAGTGCTTTGCCTGCGTTCGGTCTTGATGAAGCCCGAGCACCGCGAATGGATGAACCAGATTCTGTCTTTACTGGATAGGGCGTTCTGGGACGCGGTGGGGGAGTAGCGTTTCCGCGACATGGCGGTTGCCAGCAAGTTTGTTGAGAAACCGACCTGTATGATAAGTTGTCATTATGTTCAAAACTATCGAATGGACTGAGCAGGGCGTGCGCATGATCGACCAGACGCGCTTGCCTGGGGAAGAGATATACCGCACTTACACGGACTATCGCGAGGTCGCAGAAGCGATCCGCTCCATGGTGATTCGGGGAGCGCCGGCGATTGGCGTGGCCGCAGCCATGGGCATCGCCTTGGGCGTCAAGAATTCGGGGGCAAAAACCTCCGGCGAGCTGCAGGCAGAATTCGAAGTCATCGCCGAGACCCTTGCCAAAACCCGGCCCACCGCGGTCAATCTATTCTGGGCCATCAACCGCATGCGCGACGTCTTTAAGAATTCCCTATTCTCCCACCCCACGGATGCCCAGGTGCTCACCATGGTGCGCGTGGGCCTGGAGAAAGAGGCCAAGCGCATCCTGGCGGAAGACATCGCCATCAACGAAGCCATGGGCCGCCACGGGGCGGACCTGATGCCGGACTCGGGAACGGTCCTCACGCACTGCAACGCCGGGGCGCTGGCGACAGGCGGCTACGGCACGGCGCTGGGCGTGATTCGCGCCGCAGTGGGGGCTGGAAAGAAGCTGCAAGTTTTCGCCGATGAGACGCGGCCCTTCCTGCAAGGGGCGCGCCTGACTGCCTGGGAACTGGCCAAAGACCATATTCCGGTCACCATCATCACCGACAATATGGCGGGGCACTTCATGAAGCAGGGAGAGATTCGTGCGGTGATTGTGGGGGCGGACCGCATTGCCTCCAACGGTGACACGGCAAACAAAATTGGAACTTACTCCGTTGCCGTGCTGGCGCACGAGAACGGCATTCCCTTTTACGTGGCCGCGCCCCTTTCGACCATCGACATGAGCCTCGCTTCGGGTGACCAAATCCCCATTGAGGAGCGTTCCTCTGCCGAAGTCACCCATCTTGCCGGAGTGGGCATAGCGCCCCTCGGGGTCCCGGCGCGGCATCCGGCGTTCGACGTTACCCCGCAACGCTACATTACCGCCATAATTACCGAGCGCGGCGTGGCGCGGGCGCCCTTTACGGAAAGCCTAGGTGCGCTCTTCGCTGAGTGATTTTTCCGGCTCCAGCGCGGGGCTGTCCGGGGAGCCCTCCACGATTCGGCGCAGGATGGCGGGAATTTCATAGACGGCGCGGTTCCGGATGGTGGCAGCCTGGGCGCGATAGCGCGCCAGATTGCCCGCTTCGAGCAACTGCCTCACCGCTGCGGGGATTTGTTGCGGTCCGCGTACCACCAGTCCCAGATGCTCTTCCAGAACCCACTCGGCGTTATAGCGTTCCTGGGGCAGTGTCCAGGCATTGCGCTCGACGATGACGGGCAGGCGCATGGCGACCGCTTCGCTCACACTTCCAGGACCGGGCTTACCAATAAAGAAATCGGAGAGGCGCATGTAAAAGGGAATTTGAGTGGTAAAGCCCTCCACGAAGGTCCGCAGCCGGCTGCGGCGGTTGCGGAGGGCGTCCGCCAGCTTCTGGTTGCGTCCACAGATGAAGATGAGCTGAAGATGGTGAGGGCCTTCGGCATCCAAGCGCTCGGCGATTTCGAGCATGGCGTTGGAACCCTGCCCGCCAAACAGCACCAGCCCCGTGGGCGAGTCAGGATCCAGTCCGCGCTGTGTCCGCTCCGCGCGCGGGTCGCAAGGGATGGACTGATAAAAGCGTGGATGCAGGATCATGCCTGAGGCTTGAAAAATCCGACCGTCGCAGATGCCCAGGGCGCGCGCCTGCGCCACTGCCCGGTCTGATCCGCAGATGAGGTACTGCCCCTGGGGTTCAATCCAGAAATGGGGAGGATAATCGGCAATGTCGGTCATGATGGTGACAAAGCGCGTGGCGGGCCGCGCGTGGCGCAGGCTCTCGGCGAGCGCGCGGTTGAAATGGGGGACCAACGAGACCACCACCTCCGCCCGGCTGGAGCCCCAGAACTCCTGAAGCAACCGCACCGTTTGACCGTGCACCAAACGGATGAAAAACTGCAGCACGCGCACGGTCTGCGGGGTGCCGAGCGTCCAACCCTTCTTCAGCATCAGATTATAGAGGTCCTGCATGCGCAGGCCGGTCAGCTTGCGCGCCCAATCAACGGGGTCGAGCAACTCCTGAAGGTTCACCAGCCGGACATTCCACCCGCCCTGTTCTTCCATCACCAGGCGGAGAGCTTCAGTGGCGGCGCGGTGGCCGCCCCCCGCATCAAAGAAGACAAGGTCGGCGTTGATCATGCTCTCACCTTTGCACGGTTCATCTATCCTGTAAATAGGCAATAGACACTCTTCATAAATACTTCATTCGGGATATACATTGCCGTAACATGGCCTTTCTAACCTATAGCGTGCGATGTGATTTGCATGTCCATACGATCCACTCCGGCATGTGTACTCTGCCGCTCCTGAAAGCCATTTGCCGCGAGTGTTACAGCGAGCCGGAAGCAGTTTATCACTCGCTCCGGCGCAGGGGAATGGACCTGGTGACGGTTTCCGATCACGACTCCATCGACGCGGCGGAGACGCTCAGCCGGCACGCGGACTTTTTTGTGAGCGAAGAAGTGACCTGCCGGATGCCGAGCGGCAACGAGCTGCACGTTGGCGTCTACGACCTCGCGGAGCGGCAGCACGTGGAAATCCAGCGCCGCCGCAACGACCTGCCGCGCCTGGTGGCCTACCTGAATGAACAACAGCTGTTTTACAGCGTGAACCACGCCTATTCCGCCCTGACTGGCCGGCGATCGCTGGAGGACTACGTTTGGCTCGACGGCGCGTTCCCCGCCGTAGAAGTGCGCAATGGCCACATCCTGGAGCGCTGCAATCGTCTGGCGGAGCGGATGGCGGAGCACTCGGGAAAGGCCATGCTGGGCGGCAGTGACGCGCACACTCTACGCTCCCTGGGGAGTGTTTGCACACGCGTCCCTGGCGCGCGCAACAAGACGGAATTTCTCGACGGCCTGCGGCGCGGGCGGGGGCAGGTGCTGGGAGGGTCAGGGAGTTTTTGGCGCTTGACGCGTGACGTACTGCAGATTTGCGCCGCGCTGATGAAGGAGAGGCCCGTGGCCAGGCTTCTCGCTCCGCTGGTCCTGGCGGTTCCCGTCGTGACCCTGCTCAACTATGTGATGGAAGACCTGTTCGCGCGGCGCTGGGGAAGCCGCTGGGAGCACTGGAGGGGTCTTGAAAAGAGACCTTCCGCCGGGGGAATGCGGGCTGCCCCCGGGGAGGCGAGAGCGTGACGCTTCCGGGCCACATGCTCGATTACATCGCCACGCGCGACCTTCGCCTAATGCGCCGCGTGCACCGTTGGCGACCGCCGCGCTGGTTCCGCCTCTGGATGATTCTGGCCACGCGCGGGGGTGACGGCTGGCTCTGGTACGGGCTGAGCGCATTGGTTCTGGTTTTGGGCGGCTCCACACGTTATGAGGCCATAACCGCGGCGTGGACGGCCTGCGGCGCCGGGGCCATTCTCTTTCTCCTCCTGAAGAAACTGACGGGACGGAAGCGGCCGAACGCACTGGAGCCGCACTGCTGGGCCACGCTGCTGCCGCCAGACCAATTCTCTTTTCCCTCCGGGCACACCATTACGGCCTTCGCTTTCACCCTGGCGGTGGGCGGTTTTTATCCGCACCTGATGGGCGCCCTGCTGTTCTGCGCGCTGAGCGTGGCCACGTCGCGCATTGTGCTGGGAATGCACTTCCTGAGTGATGTGGTGGTGGGCGCGATGGTGGGCACCGGGTTGGGTTACGCGGGCTTTGTGATCTTTGCTTAGTTTCCCCGGGCGTCGAGGATCATCCTGCCTTGAGCTCCTCACTGCTCGGTAGTGTCTCAGTTTGAAATTCAGCCCCATTGACTCGCCGTGCCATAGAACATCGCCGGACAGAACGAGTTTATTGGAAACATATGTAATCCATTCGTGCGGATCAGGTAGAGACATTACCTGAGTGCAGGCGTCAGCAACTGCCGAGAAATCTCGTCGAACTCGGTCTTTTAGATTAAGCCAATTTCTGGCCCGTAACGCCTCAAATACTATAACCTCAGGAGGATCGACTCCAGGAAGGTTCATACATCCAACACTCTGCCCCTGATCGCCGTCTAAGAAAACAAATGAGGGAGTCGGGAATCTGTTCTGAAATGCCATGATCCCGAGGTGTTGGCCTACCTTTGGACCTCGCGGTCCATATAAAAACGAGAATTCAAACTGACGCCTTGCGCTTAGCAACGCTCAGGTATACGCTCTCCGTAGGCTTGTAGGAGTCCCCAAGAAAGGAAGATCGCCATGGCAGAACAGGAGGAAAAACCAATTGAGAAAGACCAGCAACGCCGACCTCAGACCCCTCCATCCAAACAGTACCATAAGGGACTTTCGGCAACGATGTACGAAAAAATAGGCTGGTTCAGCCATCACTTTGTTGAGAAAATTGTAGCGAAATATAAATCATGACCACACTATTTGATACTCGAAAATCCTAATATTGTAATGCCACCGATGCAAGCGCCTATGAGTGGCCTCTGGCGCGCCATCAACACAAATTTCAGGCACTATCAAAATTCAAACTGAGACACTACCCACTGCTCATCCGATGCCATCTCGTCGCCCGAGGGATGATACTTTCCACTCTGGGCACGGGGAGCGCGGCGTTCCACCCAATTCCAAATTCCAGATTCCCAATTCCCGATTCAAAATTCCGATTCAAAATTCCAAAGGCCAATGCGGAATTCAAGATTCCAATGGCTAACGCGGAGTCAGATTTACTCGTGCCGCAGAGCGACGATGGGGTCAAGGCGGGAGGCTTTCATGGCGGGCCACATTCCAAAGAACAAGCCAATGCTAACGGAAGCGACGAAACCCATGACGACGGCCCAGAGGGGGACGGTAGAGGGCAGAGCAGGCATGAGGGTCCGGATCAAATAGCTGAGCATGGAGGCCAGAAGGATTCCCAGCAAGCCTCCGGTGGCGGTGAGCGTCATGGCTTCGAGCAAGAATTGCCAGGTGATGTCGCTGCGCCGGGCCCCTATGGCCTTGCGCACGCCGATCTCGCGGGTGCGCTCGGTGACCGACACCAACATGATGTTCATGACGCCAATCCCGCCCACCAGCAGGCCGATGGAGGAAACCACCACCGTCACCAGAACCACCATGCTCATGATGTCGCGGAATTGATTGATGATGGATTCGGCGGTGGCAATGCCAAAGCTGTTGGGCGCCGAGGGTTTGTCGCCACGCAGCCGGCGGAACAGGGCGGTGATTTCATCCTTGGCCTGGTCGACCTTTCCCGGAAACGCCACGGCGGTAATGAGATTTTCTTTGGCATTGGGATAGAACTTGCGAAATGTGAAGTAGGGTATGTAAATGACCCCATCGTTACTGCCGTTACCCGGGAAGGCCTTGCGTTTGTTGAGGGCTCCAATCACTTCAAAGGAGTGGCCGTCCACCTGGATGACTTTGCCGATAGGATCCTCGCCCTCAAAGAAACGGGTCACCACGTCGTCGCCAATCACCGCCACGTCGCGGCGATGGAGGTCGTCGAAGTCGGTATAGAGGCGCCCGTCCCGGAGGTCGGCGTTGACGTTGCGGATGTGCTCCGCCGTGGCGCCCCGGAAGATCGTGTCGACCATTTCCAGTCCCTTGTACTTGGCCACGGCGGGGGGGCCTTGGACAATAGATTCCACCCCTACCGCTTCCACTGCAGGGCACTGTTCTTTGATGGCCATGCCTAGCTCGTAGGTCAGCGGCTTGCGCAACCGCTCCTCACGCGAAAGGTTAAAGTTGATTCCCGGCTCGAATTTGAAGATAAAAAGCGAGCGTGTTCCAAAACCCTCGGCCGCATCCACCATCTGCTGGTCGAGGCCTTTGAAGATGGCGGCCACGCTGATGACGGTCATGGTGCCGATCAGCACACCCAAGATCGTCAAGAAAGAGCGGAACTTGTGCCAGCGTATCCAGGGCGAGCAGGAGGTTTTCACGAATGTTGTGAAGGCGCTCTTTCGCCATGCTCAGTTCTCCGTCCGCAAAGCCTCAATCGGGTCAAGTTTGGCGGCCTGACTGGCGGGATAGATTCCAAAGAAGAGCCCAACGCTCACGGAGAGGACCAACCCCACCAGCACCGCGCTCAGCGGGATCGACGAATTAAAGAAGCCGGGTCCCACAAGGAGGTTGACCACCTCGCTGACCATGAGGGCCAGCAGGACCCCCAACCCTCCGCCCAGGCCGGCCATCACGCTGGACTCGATCACAAACTGCGTCAGAATGTCGCGACGGCGCGCCCCCAGCGATTTGCGGATGCCAATCTCATGCGTGCGCTCGGTGACGCTGGCCAGCATGATGTTCATGATGACGATGCCGCCCACCACCATGAACACCGCCACGACGCCGATCGTCACGCCGAACACCGCGGCGGTGATTTGGTGCCAGGTTTCCATAATGGTATCGGAAGCGTCGATGCCAAAGGTGTCGTCCTCACGGTAAGGAACGTGGCGGCGAGCGCGGAGCAAAGCGCGGGTCTGATCCTCGAGCGTCAGCATCTGTTCCGCATCCCAGGCCTGCACATTGACGAGCAGGGCCGGCCGTGCCGAAAAAAACTTCCGATAGGTGGTGAGAGGTATCTGGACGAAATTATCCTGGCTCTGACCGAAGGTGCTGCCGATCTTCTCCGCCACCCCCACAACCCGAAACGGAATGCCATTGACCATGATTTCTTTGTCGAGGGGATCGACGCTGGGGAAGAAGGCATCCACCAGATCTTGTCCGATGAAGCACACCATGGACTCGTGCTGGTAGTCGGATTCGGTGACGTACCGGCCGCTTTCCACCTTTTGCTCGCCGATGTCGATCATGTTAGGAGTGATGCCGGCGATATCCACATCGTAAACGGAGTGGTTTTGATAACGCGCGGAAGAGTTGATGGTTTGCAAGTCGGCTTCGGCGCCGATATTTCTGTAGTCCTTCAAGTTATCCCGGAGGAATTCAAATTCCTCGATCCGGATGGGCTTGTTCCGCCGCATGGCCTTCAGCCGGGCCTCGTACCCCTGAGCCCACTGGAGGCGGTGGACGATGAAGACATTGGCCCCCAAATTGGCGATATGATCGGCGATATAAAGGTTCATGCCGTTGATGATGGACATGACAACGATGAGCGTGGTGGTGGCAATCACCACCCCCAGCAGGGTGAGAAAGGTCCGCAGCTTGTGGGCCCGCAAGGCTTCCACAGCGATCCAGAAAGCTTCGCGAGTAGTCACCCACGCGCCGGAGCCCGCGTTGGACCGGGCGGGAAGCGCGTGCGGAAGCGAAGCGGTTTGGCCCATGGACGCCATCGAAAACTCGAAATCCGAAACTCCAAACTCGAAATTCGAGGCCCGTCCTGCGAGTTTCGAATTTCGATTTTCGAGTTTCGATCATTCCACCCGTTCGTCCCGCTCGATGCGGCCGTCTCGAACGTGAATGATGCGATGGGCATGAGCGGCGATGTCGTGCTCGTGGGTCACCAGCAGGAGGGTGTTGCCTGCATGGTGAAGTCGCTCGAAGAGGCCCATGATTTCCTCGCCCGTCGCGGAGTCGAGGTTTCCGGTGGGCTCGTCCGCGAGAATAATAGAAGGGTTGTTGACCAGAGCCCGCGCCACTGCCACGCGTTGCCGCTGGCCGCCGGAAAGTTCGTTGGGCTTGTGGTGCATGCGGTCAGCCAAGTCGACCTTGCGCAGGGCCTCCTCCGCTCTTTCCAATCGCTCTTTGGCCGGCATGCCGCTGTAAATCAGGGGCAGTTCCACATTGTGCAGAGCGCTGGCGCGCGACAGCAAGTTAAAGGTCTGGAACACGAACCCGATTTCCTTGTTGCGAATGTAAGCCAACTCGTCGTCGGAAAGCTCGCTTACCAACTGCGCATTCAGCCAGTAGGAGCCGCGCGTCGGGGTATCCAGGCAGCCGATCAGGTTCATCAGCGTGGACTTGCCCGAGCCGGAGGGCCCCATGATGGCGACGTACTCCCCCCGGTCGATTTCAAACGAAACCCCGCTGAGGGCGTGAACCTGAATGGCCTCGCCCATGTCATAGGTCTTCCAAAGGTCGTCCGCCTTGATAATAACGCCGTCAGAAGGCATCAGTGTTTCCTGTATCGAGGATGTGACCGCTCGTGTTGCCATGGCGATTTGCCCGCCCCTTTTCTGACATCCTAGCGCCTGCTAGTGCCTGGCTGCATTAATAAGCGATATTGCTCATGGTCCTCGGAAGGGCGGTGCTTTAGCCCCGCCGCCTCAGGGCGGAGGGCTGAATGGGCCTTTAGGCCCTGAAGCCACGTCGCTTCAGGGGCTAAAGCCCCTAAATCCCTCCCGAGTTCTGCGGCGGGGCTAAAGCCCCGCCCTTCCATCCGCCGACAAATAAAGTCGCTAACTTCTGCAACCAAGCACTAGGTGAGGTTCGTGTTGACCTACCTGCTTGCCGGCGGCATCACCGGCACGAACCCTTGGGAATTGCCGGATGCCAGGGCCCCTTATGTTCCCTGTGTAACCGTTGTCACCGGGGTGTTATCAATCTGCACCTTAGTGTTGTTCTTCAAGGTGCGTAAAACGCTGAAGCTGCCCGTCACGATAACGTCGCCGGGTTGGACGCCCTTCAGGATTTCTATGTCGGTTGAGCCCATGATGCCGCTTTCAACCTGAACGAAGGTCGCGCGGCTTTTTTGTATCAAGAAAAGTCCCTGTAATTCTTCCTTGCCCTTCTCCTTGTCCTTGGCTGAAACGGTTACATTGCTTCCCGTACCACCCTTGGCCGTTTGCTCCTTCTCCTCGAGCTCGCGGCGTATCCGCACGGTCACGGCTTGGATCGGTACCGTGAGGGTGTTCTGACGGGTCGCCGTCGTGATCTTCGCCGTAGCGGAAAGTCCTTGCCGAAGGCCGGGGGGCGGGCTATCAATGGTGACGACAACCTTGAAGTCTTTGGCCTCGTCCGCACTCGTGGTAGTGGAACCGGTAGTAGTGCCGGTATCACGCCCCACGGCGCTTTCACCGATTTGCGTAACGTGGCCCTTGAAGGTCTTGTTGGGGTAAGCATCAATCAGCACGTCGGCTGATTGCCCCAGCTTCACGTTGGGGATGTCGGTCTCATCCACTTTGACTTCGACCGTCATGATCGAGAGGTTAGAGACCTGATAGAGCAGGCTTCCGGTGGTGTTCTGAATTCCCGGGACAACGTTCTCCCCCAAATGGACAGGAAGCGAGGTCACAATTCCGTCAAGGGGAGAGTTGTAGACGGTCTGGGCGAGTTGATTCTTGAAACCGAGAAGTTGCGCCTTACTCTGGCCCACCCGCGCGCGGGCCGAGTCGCGATTGTACAACGCCTGCTGGTATTGGGCCTTGGCCTGGCCCACCTGCGCCTGGGAAGAATCCTTGCTCGTCTGGGCGACCCGGTAGTCGCTCAGCCGCGTATCGAAATCCTGCTGGGAAAGCAACTGGTCCTTGGAGAGCTCCTGGCCACGTTTGAAATTTTCCGTGGCTTGATTCAGCCTGGCTACCGCCGTTGCGAGGTTCGCCTGTGCGGTATCGAGCGCGGCCTTGGCCGAGTTCACGTTGGCGTCCTGTGCCGACAGATCGGCTTGGGAGGTGGTGACGGCCGCTTGTTGGGCCTCCACGCTGGCCGCTTGCTGGACGTCCTCGGTCCGCATCAGCAGTTGGCCCTTGGTGACGTGGTCGCCTTCCTTCACCAGGATTTCGGTGATCTTTCCCATGGAATTGGCGTTGACGTTGGCCTGATTCTGCTCCACGGGTTTGATCTCACCATTAGCGGTGACGATCTGGGCCAAATCCTGCCGCTGGACTTTGCCGGTTTGGACCGTCACCACGCCGCGTCGGCTCCACACTACCCCCCCCACAGCCAAACCGAGGAAGGCCACGATACCCACAACTGCGAGTGTAACTTTCTTCCACTTCTTCATTCCCACTCCGTTACGTTGCCGAGTTGGAACTGGCGCTGTTGCCTCCGCCCAAGTGGGGCCATTGGTTCCTCCCAGTTCCAACTCTTTAATTTCTGCCATGGAGGGCTCCTCTCACTCCTCGGTCTTGCGCAAACGTGTAACCTTCTCTCTCAGCAGAAGGCTGCTCCTGTATGCCCGCAGACTGGCCACCTCTTTGGCTTATGTGCGCACCTGCTTACCGGCTCCCATTGCGTATACGCTGTTTGAACCTCAAAAGTTTCGTCAAAACTCCTGCCGCCGGAGCGGCATACAGCGAGGTCAGCGCAGGGGACTTATGGACTTGTTTGGCCCTCGCTCGGCATTCGGAGCCAAGTTGGGGGCACCGGAACGCAGCCTCACCCTATGTCAAGGCTGCATTACCATACATCTCCCCCCCATTTTAGCGCCTTCTTGCATTGCGAAAAACAAGAATTTCTCTTTACAGACATTACAGACATTTTTCCCCGCCCGGCCGGGTTCCCGCGGGCGACCATCGGGATACTGGCTCATATCCATGACAATCTGTCCCAGGCTTGAAAGGTACCGCCGGGGCGATGCTCTCCTTATATTGTAGGACGCACGAGTCTACATAGGGTTTAAGGGCTAATCATGGATTGTAATGGATTGTAAAGGGGTCCTAGGAACTTTTGGGTGGGAGGCCACCTTTGCCGCTTGCGGCGCATCAAAGCACACCGCCGGGTTTGGGGCGGAGTTTTGGTGTGGAAACCCGGCGTGTCTTGCCCCTGTCCAGTTTGGGGACGGCTCCTCTGCTTTGCGAGAGAAAGGGTGGAGCTACGGGGGCAGGGCTGGGGATAGGAGCTTGACTTTCCATAATCGGAAAAATAGAATCGGGATGTAAAGTATGCAGTCTAACGGGGGAACAGTGTCGAAAGGGGACGCTTTCTTTACGTGGCATAGGGTGATGAGCCGCTGGGCGCTTGGGGTGCTAGCCGCGCTCACCCTCATCATTGGCGTAACAATCTTGCACGCTTCCCCTTCGCAGGGTGATCAGGACAAAAACCAGGATAACGAAAAGCCCAAAGTGAGCAAGGAGGAGAAGCGACGTCAAAAGGCGATCCGGAATGAAATGATAACGCCGTATAAGAAGTGGCTCAGCGAAGAAGTCCCCTATATCATCACCGACCCAGAGCGAGCCGCTTTCAAGAAGTTCACCACTGACGACGAGCGCGAGTCGTTTATCGAAACTTTCTGGGAGCGCCGCAACCCTAACCCCGGCAGCCCTGAAAACGAGTTCAAAGAGGAGTATTACCGCCGCATTGCCTACGCCAACGAGCATTACGCCTCCGGCATTCCTGGTTGGAAGACGGATCGCGGGCGGATTTACATCATGTATGGCCCGCCGGACGAAAATGATACCCACCCCAGCGGCGGGTCGTACGAGCGCCCGGATTCGGAAGGCGGCGGCCAGACTTCCACTTTTCCCTTCGAGCAGTGGCGTTACCGCTACATTGACGGCATCGGTACGAACGTCATTCTGGAGTTTGTCGATACCACCATGACCGGTGAGTACCATCTCACCATGGACCCCGGTGAAAAGGACGCCTTGCTGCACGTGCCCGGCGCGGGCCTGACCATGGCAGAACAGATGGGAATGACCGGGTCGCAATCAAAAATGGATCGATTCACTCGTACGGATGGCATGACGATAGGAACGGGGATGAGCGGCCAAAATGGACCGGAGAGCATGAATGAGTTTACCCGGCTGGACCTCTACTCCAAAATCTTTCAGCCCCCCGCGGTGAAATTCAAGGACCTGAAAGCCGTTGTCACCTCCAGAATCTCTGCTAATCTTTTGCCTTTCGACGAGCGCACGGATTTCATCCGCGTGACCGACGAAACCGTGCTCACTCCGATCACCGTCCAGATCGCCAACAGCGATTTGCAATTTCAGAACAAAGATGGCGTAATGCACGGAGTCCTGGACATCTTTGGAGAGATCACGAGTCTGGGCGGCCACATCGTCAACACCTTTGAGAAGAGCTTGGTTTTGGATGTGCCCGAACACGAATTCGGGCAGTACCAGAATCACAAGTCACTTTATCAGGAAGCCATACCGCTCAGACCCGGCCGTTACAAGCTGAGCCTCGTCCTGAAGGACGATTTGAACGGCCACATGGGGTCCGAGGAACTGGGCATCGTGGTACCGAGCTTCGGCGAGGATAAGCTTACCTATAGTTCCCTCATCCTTGCTGACCAGATCCTGCCGCTCCCGACCAGCCAGGTGGGGTCCGGCCCATTTGTTATAGGCGGGACGAAGGTGCGCCCCAGCGTCAACAACACATTCACGCGCGATCAAAGACTCGGCATTTACATGCAGGTGTATAATCTCGGCATCGACGATAAGACGCATAAGCCCTCGTTGGATGTTCGCTATGAGGTCGAGAAGGATGGGAAGACGCTGCTCGACCAACCGGAGGACGCCGCAAATTTGAAGAAGGCCTCGCAGCAGTTCACGGTGGTCAAGACGATGGGCCTCAATGGGCTCACGCCGGGGAAGTATACCGTGCAGATCAAGGTCACCGACAACATCAAGAAACAAAGTGTTAGCCCTTCAGCCAGTTTTGAGGTACGCTAGAGGCCGCTTTCGTGTCGGGCTCAAGCGGAAAGCATCTTTACTTAACTTAATAAAAGCACGGCGGCATTCATGATGACTTCAAGTTTGGGGTACCGGCTAAAGGTTCTACTGCTGGTTAGCGGGCTGTTGCTTCCCTGCCTTCAACCTGCTGAGAGTCTTGCGGCGGGGTACGGAAGCTTGGCGGGAGTCGTTTCAGATAACAAAGGTGTGCCCTTGATGGGTGCTACCGTGATGGTCATCGGACCCACGGCCTTTGCCACAGAAGCAGCCAGCCAGACCGTGGAGCGCATGATCACCGACGCGCGTGGCCGGTTTACGATTAGCCATCTGGTTCCGGGCTGGTATTCCCTCAAAGTCAGCTCGCCAACGCGCTTGCCGGCGATGCGGAATGGCGTTCGCGTGGAAGCCGGTGAAACCGTAATTGCTACTTTTGTCCTCACCGACACCTTCGCGCCCATTCGTTTTCAAGTGCCCAGCAATTCCGTCTCGAGCTGGGGAGATGACTGGAAATGGGTGTTGAGGACTTCTTCCACCACCCGGCCCATCCTGCGCTACCGCCAGCAGCAGGTTAGCCAAGTTGCCTCCCGGGATGAGAAGATCGCTTTACCGCGGAGCGAGCGCGTAGCCGGCATTCTGCCGGGCTCGACACCACGTGATCCCCTGGCTGAAGACTTCGGTATGGCCAGCGTGTTCGCTTATCTCCAGTCGCTCTCTGCGGATTCCGATGTGCTCGTGGCAGGATCGTTCGCGCCCGTCGGCGCCGAGGTAGGCACGGTGGCCACGGTGCTGCGCCGAAACCAACTCAAGGGCGAACCGCAGCAAGTGGGGCTGATCTTCCATCAATTCAGTCTTGTCCCCGGAACTTCTCTCTCCCCCGACATGACACTGAATGCCTTCGCACAAGCGAAGGGCATGGTAGCAACTTACTCGGAAACGCGCCTGCTTGCGCCCAAGGTCACGGTGACCGCGGGAATGGACATCAACTATCTGAATGCGATCGACAGTGTATTGATCGCGCAACCCCACGTTAATCTGGAATACCAGCCAACGCCGCAAACGGTGGTTTCCGCCCAGTATGGCTCAGCTCGCGCCGAGGGGTCCAACTCGATGATGGAACGCCTCGGCCTGCTGAATGCTTTCCCGCAAATCACCCAGCGCGACGGTCACCTGGAGATGGAGCAACTGAATCATGCGGAGGTGGCGGTCAATCATCGCATGGGCAGGTCAGCTCGAGTGCAGGCGGCGGCTTATCACGACGGCCTGCGCAACGCCGCGGTTTGGGCATGGGGCCCCTCAGCTTACGGACAGGCCTTCGCTGGCAATTCTCTCCCCAATCCTGCCGGCAATGGCATCGTTATTAACGGGGGCAATTACCAATCGGCGGGTTTTCGCGCCGTCTATGCTCAGACTTTCGGTTCGCACGTGGAGGTGCTGGGGGCTTATGCTTCCGGCAGTGCTCTCTCGACGCGTGGCTTCGTGATGCAAAGCTCACATCCCTACTCGCAGGGAGTGCTGATGCCGGAGCAGACCCATTCCCTGATCGGCAAGATCACTGCGGATCTTCCCGCTACCCACACACGCTTCTCCACTTCCTACGAGTGGGTCCCCAATGATCGCGTCACATTGGTCGATCCCGCCGGGCAGGGCAATCTTCAGGTCCAGCCCTATTTGGGCGTCCAGATCCGCCAGCCGATTCCCACTCCTAACTTCCTCCCCGTCCATATTGATGCCGTGGCGGAGTTCCAAAACCTCCTGTCGCAGGGCTATGTCCCCGCCGCCCAAGGTGGTCAAAAACCTGTGATTTTGAGTTCGGGATACCACTACATTCGCGGTGGGTTCTCCGTCCAGTTCTAAGAAATCCCGACAGTTCGTAGCGCCGATGGCATGCTGGATGCCTTTGTCCCGCCAGAGTGGACAAGGCCAAGGGTTGATCACCTAAGTACTTACAGAAAAATGGAACCTATATCCGAAATTCTGTATCGCTCTCCCGTCTTTTGGAGCTTATAATGTATCTATCAATAAATAAAGGACTTAAAGATTGGAGTTGCCTCGACTGCTGGAAACCAACGTGCTACAATCCTTAAGGAGTTAGTGTTCTTCACGGCACCGAACGGACTTCAGAATGACCAAGATCCCAGCCTTTCGACTAACCACGTTCTCGCTCGCCCTTTTGAGCTTGGTTTTGGTGGGATTTGGAGTTCTAAACTACCAGCAGCGCGGCCTGTATCAGGCTCCAGACGATGGCGTTAACTGGATGGAGACCTCTCAGGGGGTGACGGCTTGGATTGTCCACCGTGGTGGGCCTGCGGACCGTGCCGGTATCCACGAGGGTGACCAGCTTAAAGCGATCAATGGCCAGACGATTACCACCGACACCGAGGCGGCTCAGCAGATTTACCGGCTCGGTGTCTGGTCGCTTGCTAACTACAGCTTGACCCGGAACGGCGAACCCTTTGACACCAGCCTCGTCCTCGACGCCCAAAGCGCCGGCTCGATCCGGAGCTACTTGGCGTTGGTGGGCTTACTTTACCTCCTGATCGGCGCCTTTATAACCTGTTTGACTGGGCGATTTACTGGCTGAACGTTGCCGCGTGGCTCTTGCAGCCCGCCCTCTTCCTGCATTTCTGTTTGGCGTTTCCTGAGCGTTCCACGCTGCTCCGCGAGCGCCGTTACCTGGCGCCTCTTCTCTATTTGCCCGGGGCCTTACTGGGGGCGATTCATGGCCTGGTGGCGGTGAACATCCTGGTGCTTCCCTTGCCGCTCAAGCAGGCGATCTGGCTGCTGGACCGAATCGAATTGTTTTATCTGGGGGCGTACTTCCTGGCTGGTGCCTTGGCGCTGCACCACGCCTATGTTCGCGCCAGCGATCCCGTATTGAAGCACCAACTGAAGTGGGTCACGCGCGGAACCTGGGTGGCGATTGTCCCCTTCGCCGCCCTTTACGCCTTGCCCTATTTCCTGGGATTTGTCCCCAATGCCTGGATGAACGCCTCGGCGCTGTTCCTGGCGGTCCTGCCGGTCACCTTCGGCTATGCCATTGTGCGTTACCGGCTGATGGATGTGGACATCATCTTCCGCCGCGGCATTTCTTATACCCTGGCCACGGCCGGAATCGTCGGTTTGTATTTCGGACTCATCGCCTTATTCGCGGATTTCTTCCGTGCCACGTTTCCCCCCATCAACAGTCGCGGCGCCTGGGTGGTGGCGATGGTGCTCACCGCCATCCTCCTTCAACCCGTCGTGAACTACATCCAGCATTGGGTGGACCGCTTCTTCAATCGCGAGCGCTATGATTACCGCCGCACGCTGTTGGAGTTCGCGCGTGAACTCACTTCTGAATTACACGTCGACAGCTTGCTCCAGCAGATTTCCGACCGCCTGTCGGAGACCCTGGGCGTAGACCGGCTCGCCGTATTCCTGGCCTCGGAGCCGAATGGCTTCCGTTTGGTACGCTCGCGCGGCATGAATTTCACCGGTAAGACCGATACGAGCTTCCTCGACCCGGCCCAGCCAGTGCTGGCGAAAGGCTACCTTTTCTTTGACAGCGTCAAGCGGCCCTACGGCTTTTCTCCGGGGGCGCAGAAATCCATCGAGCAACTCAAGCTCCACTATTACCTGCCGTTTAAGGTCAAAGAGCGCACGCTCGGTTACTTGGGATTGGGCAAGACGCGCGAAGGTGATTATCTCTCCAGTGAAGATATTGATCTTTTGCAAACGATTGCCGGTTATGTCTCGATCGCCCTGGAGAACGCCCGCCTGTATGAATCGCTGGAGATGCGGGCGCTCGATTACCAAGCCCTGCGCGATTTCAGCCAGAACATCATTGAATCCATCAACGCCGGCGTGCTGGCCTGCAACCTGGAAGGCGCCGTGGAGGCCTGGAATTCCGCCCTGGAGCGGCTCTATGGCATCAGCCGGTCCGAAGCAATCGGGAGAACCCTGGAAGCGATCTTCCCCCCGGAGCTGCGGACGGAGTTGTCGCGCGTCTCCGATCCCCATCACACGCTCAACTTGTACAAATTCCGCCTGCGCAATGCGGAGGACCGAGCCCTGATCGTGAACCTCTCGGTGGTGCCGCTGATCGGGAAAGAGAACCAGGTGATTGGGCGGTTGTTGATCTTCACCGACCTGACGGAACGCGTGAACCTGGAAGACCAGTTGATGCAGGCCGAGAAGCTCTCTTCCATCGGCCTGCTGGCGGCCGGCGTCGCCCATGAGGTGAATACGCCTCTCGCGGTCATCACCTCCAACGCCCAGATGCTGATGCGGCAGATGGATCCCGATGACCCCCGCACGCGCACCTTGGATAAAATCATCACCCAGGCGTTCCGCGCTTCCGAAATTGCCAACAACCTTCTAAAGTTCTCGAGAGTCGGCGGCAGCGAATACTCCGACTTGGACGTCAACCGCGTGATCAGCGAAAGCCTCTCCTTGGTTGAACCCATGCTGAAGGCCGCCAAGATCACCGTCAATTCCCAGTTGAAAACCTCGTTGCCCCCCGTGTGCGGAAATGCCGGAAAACTCCAGCAAGTTTTTATGAACTTGATCATGAACGCACGCGACGCCATGCCCCGCGGGGGTGAACTGACCGTTGCCACGGAGGCGGAGAACTCCACCGTGCACGTGGAAGTCTCCGACAACGGCGTGGGCATCCCCGCCGATCACCTCAACAAGATTTTCGATCCTTTCTTTACCACCAAGGCTACCAGTCGAGGCACGGGCTTGGGCCTCGCGGTGACCTACGGCATCATCCGGGAACATTCCGGATCGATCCAGGTAGACAGCGTGGTCGGTCGCGGAACGACCTTCCGGCTGGAATTTCCCGCAGTTAGGAAACCTGTGAATGTCAGCTAAAGGCTCCATCCTCGTCATTGACGACGAAACAGAAATTCGCGAGAGTCTCGAGCAACTCCTGAAACTCGAGGGGTACAAGGCGGATACCGCCGCGACCGGTGACGAAGGTCTGAAGCGTATTGAAAACGGCCTCTTCGACCTGGTGTTGCTCGACATCAATCTGCCGGACCGCAACGGCCTTGACTTGCTCCAGCAGATTAAGCGTGAAAGCCCCGAAGTCGGGGTCATCATGATCACGGCCTATGCGTCCACGCAGATGGCTTTCCAGGCTTCCAAGCAGGGCGCGGACAGCTACGTTACCAAACCGTGGGACAATGACAAGCTCTTGCTGGAGATCCGCAACGCGCTCGACAAATCGCGCCTCCAGCTTGAAAACATCCAGCTCCGCCGCGCCCTCAAACGTTATGACCTGCCCAACATCGTCGGCAAGAGCGAGAAGATGCATAAGGTGATGGACCTGATTACTCAGGTTGCTGCCAGCCGCGCCACGGTGTTGATTGCCGGGGAAAGCGGCACGGGTAAGGAACTGGTCGCCAAGACCCTCCATGCCACCAGCCCCCGCGCCGATCGGCCCTTTGTTCCCGTCAATACCGGTTCCATGCCCGTCGATCTGCTCGAAAGCACACTTTTTGGACACGTCAAGGGCGCTTTCACTTCCGCCATCGCCACCAAGCGCGGGCTTTTCGAAGTCGCTAACCAAGGCACCATCTTCTTCGATGAGATCGGAACCGTAGGCGTGGAAACTCAAACCAAGCTGCTGCGCGTCATTCAGGAGCGCGAGTTCATGCGGCTGGGCGGCACGGAAACTATCAAGGTGGACGTGCGCATTGTCGCCGCCACCAACGCCGACTTGCGCAAAATGGTGGTGGACGGCAGATTCCGCGAGGACCTGTTTTACCGCTTGAATGTCATTACCATCGATTTGCCGCCGCTGCGTGAGCGTAGGGAAGACATTCCCCAATTGGCCGAACATTTTCTGCGGAAATTCTCCGCCGAGAATGGCCGCGTGGGCCTGCAATTTACTCCCGAGGCCCTGAAGGTCATGATGGATTACGCTTGGCCTGGAAACGTCCGCGAGCTTGAAAACGCCGTCGAACGCGCGGTCGTGCTGGCCTCCGGCGCCTCGCTGGGGACGGAACTTCTTCCCGAACAACTCTTCCAGAACGGCACGCACGAAGCAGGAACGTTTCCGGCCGAAAGCTTCGATGGGCGCTCGCTGTTTGAGATTATGGAAGGTTGCGAGCGCCGTATTATCCTCGACATGCTCGCACGCACCCACTGGAGCCAGACCGAAGCCGCCGAGCGCTTCAAAATCCCCCTCTCCACCCTCAATCAGAAAATCAAACGCCTGCAAATCGATGTCAAGCACCGCCGCGACGCGTAAGAACCCAAATTTCGGAGTGCGGCGACTCGTCGCCGCTTTTGGTTGCCGCGACTGGTCGCGGCCTTCTGGCGCCACGACGTGGCGTGGCCAACCCCACCGCTGACGAGTCAGCGGTAAAAAAAGCGGGAGCCAGCTCCCGCACTCCGAAATTTGCCTCAGTTCGCCTGGGACCTTCCGGGGCCCGCGAGAGCACCGTTCACTGCAGACCCGACTCATTGTTGCGTTCGCCAGCGCTCAGGTGTATCTTATCTGTCAGATCGGGCTCGATAATGGAAATTCCGGTCCAGCGCCTATAAACGATATTCGGAACTTAAGCATCAATTGATAAAGAGGGTTCCGATGAAATTGGGGGACCTGAAACTCGTAATTTTCACGTTCCTGCTGCTTCCGGCTTTCGCCTTTGCCGCGAAGGACACATCTGACTACACGCTCAGGGTGGAGATCCTCTCATATAGCGCGCACTCGTATTATCCCGTCGTCCACAGTGAGTACGACAATGGCCGGTACATGTTGGATGGCCGTGGCAATATTACCGACGGTCTCACAAAGCACGCCTTTGATTTCCAATACGACGACGAATTGTACAGCCCTAATATGCTGAAACACCGGATATTTGACAGAGAGACCTATCTTGCCAAGTGGAAGAAACCGCAGCGTAAGCTCGAACTGCTAATCCCCATCGGCAAGAAGGGACGGTATGAGACGCGTGATCTGCAAACCTACCTGCTGGAAGGCGTTTATGTCACCACCGGGCATGGACTAATTGAAATTTCACAAGACGCCTATCGGGCCCAGCCGGCCCAGAGTGAAGGTTCCCAGGTTAGGAAGCAATCCGCGAATGTGGCGGACCTTTCCGTTACATCGGACCCCGACAACGCAGAGATTGGTGTCGATGGCGAACTCATGGGCACGACCCCATCTGCCCTCCTGCTCAGCGTCGGCGAACACACCATCACTTTGAAAAAAGCCGGGTACAAGCCATGGCAGAGAAAGATGGTGCTTGTCACCGGCAAAATCAACCTGAATGGGAAACTGGAACGGGAAAATCCGCAATGATCCGGGAGCATGAAGCGAGTACGGCTCGAGGACAACAGCGATGAAATAAAAGTACCGGACATCGCTCCGGGGGGGGATGCGCGATGAGATGGGCAAAACTGGAACCCCTGATTCTGATCCTTCTGCTGTTTCCGGCTTTCGCCTTCGCCGCGAAGGACCCGTCTGACTACAAGCTGAGGGTGGCAATCCTGTCTGATAACGTCAGTTCGTACCAACCCTTCTTCACGGGTGGCTTCCCATATTTCCGCTACCGGGTGGATGGCCGTGGCAATGTTGCCGATGGTCCTACAATACACGCCTTTTATTTCCAGTACGACAGCACCATGCGCGTTCTCGTGAACTTCGGCAAAGAGACTTATCTTGCCAAGTGGAAGCAACCGCAGCACGAGATGGAGCTGCTGGTCCCGAATCTGGACAAAGGCGGGAAGAATGAGACCATTGATCTGCAAACCGACATACTGGAAGGCGTCTATGTCCGCACCCCGCAAGGATTAATTCAGATGTCGCAGGCCGACTATCAGGCCCGGCAAGCAGGGAAGGAAACCGTCAGCGCCGCGCCGGCCCCTCCGCAACACGCCATCGCCTCGAACCTTTCGATCACTTCCAAACCGCACGGCGCCGAGATTGATGTCGATGGCGAGCTCATGGGAACAACCCCATCGATTCTCCGGCTCAATTTGGGCCCCCACACCATCACTTTGACCAAAGCCGGGTACAAACCGTGGCAGAGGAAGATGGTGCTCGTCACCGGCAGAATCACACTGCATGGGGATCTGGACCCGGCAAATTAGAAATGAATCCTGAGGCGTCGGAGAAATTCGGGCTGGGGGCTTACTTCACCCAAAATCCCTCCACCGCGCGAAAGTGCTGGGTGGAGAAATACAGGCCGGTCATGATGAAGGAGTTGAATCCGATATGAAGAATGATGCTGGGGGTAAGGCTTCCGGTCATGCCGCGCGCCAGCGAAAACACCATGCCCACCACCAGGATCGTGAGCATGTGGTGCCAGGCAGGCCAATATTCCTGAACGTGCAGGCCGGCAAAGAGGACGGCGGTGGTCACTACCGCAAAGCGCATTCCCGCCGCACGCTCAAAAACGGCAAACAGCAGGCCGCGAAAAACCAGCTCCTCAACCACCGGCGCGACGGCGATGGCGAACGCGCCAATAGCGTACGAGGCGGTCCGGGAATTGAACAACTTCTCCAGGGGGAATTCTTGCGTATCTGGCCGCATCGCGAGCGCCAAGCTGACGCCTACGGCGAGCCCGCCTCCACCCAGCAGATATCCCGCCACCTGCCTTGCCGTGGGCTTCTGCCATCCCAAAGATTTCCAGAGAGGTTGCTGATGCTGGAGCTTGGCCAACAGAAAAAGGAAACCCAAAATAAGCATGTAGAAAACGCACTGGAGGATCAGTAGGAAAAGGGGATTTCTCTGCGCCAAATCCACCGGCACATGCCATCCTGCGAAGGGCCGCAGCACCACGTAACCCACCAGCACGACCAGCGTCGACGCCAGCAGAGCGAAGGGGAGGAAGACCACGAATAAGAGCAGGTCACGCAGCTTCCAGATCTCCCGCGGCGCCAGCGGCGGCGCCGGAGGCTGGGGCGAAAGCCCCTGCGGCGAGCCGCCCGCTTCTGTGGAGAGGTTCTCAGGATCGCTCGGCATATTCACGTTAGGTGGGGGCGAGCGGCGCTCGCCCGAGGGCCGAACGCCGTTCGGCCCTACAAGATTCAGCCTCAAGAGCAGAATGTTTTCATGGAGGCAACAGCGGGCTTAAACTTCTCGATCAGGGCGCGGTCCTCCGTGACGAGGGGAACGCCCAAGTCGAGCGCCAAGGCCACAAACTCGCAATCGTAAGCCGCGCAACCCGAGTCCGCAGCCAGCCGAAGGATGCGATAGGAGGCACTGTCGCGGTTCTTCCGTCCCATCAATAGGTCGGCATCCTCCATGACCTCCAGGGCTTCCGTGAAGCTCATAACACCGCAGCGTAACGACAGCACCAGCACGTTCCGAAATTCGGACCGCCAAAACGAAGGAGCGACCCAGTCGGGATCCTTCTCATAAACAGCCTGCGCTTCCTTAGTAAAGGGCCCGTCAACCAGCAGGTACGCGATGAGGTTCGTGTCAGCAACGATCACAGGCGCCCTTCATTCTTGGCGTCTCGCAAGAATTCCTCCGTGAAATATACTCGCGGCATCCGCTTGCGTCGCGCATCGACGCGCGCCAGAAATTCACGAGGATCCACGCGCTCACCCACCAGCACACTTTCCAGGCAAGTTATGGCCTCGCTGTTGATGCTGCGCCGGTGTTGTGCGGCACTCTCCTTGAGACGCTTGTGCAATTCTTCGGGAACGTTCTTGATGGTTAGTGTTGCCATGCTCAACCCTCGCTCTTCCAAAACGCATCCATAATGGAAGCATACGCTAGTTCCAGAGCAAGTGTCAATCCACCGGCGGGTCGGATGATAATGACTCATCCTGCGGGTACTCAGGGAAACCCATGTCGTCTCCTTGCTCCCAGGCATAGAGTATGAGGTTTGACTCCTTCCGATAATGGTGAAGACTGAAGGAAATATACCTCAGCGTAAGTTGGAGGGCTTGGAACGCATCAATCCCAAAGATTTGACGGATCTTCTCACCTCCAATGCCAACAATTTGAATTGGGCAGTGGTATTCGTCGCCTTGGGGAGATGATTGTGGTTTTCCCAATCGAACGAACACCTGCCTTGAGTTGCCGTTATCTTCTAACAAGGTCAGTGCTCTCTCAGCGATTATGTCGCCCATGCTATCGAGGCTCATGAGGCTACTCCTGCGAGTAGTTACGACGCACCGGCCGGGTTCTTCTCGTCGCAGATCTCTTTATGGCGCGCCATTCAGCAGCGGCGCCAGCGCCTGGCCGGTGTAAGATTTCTTCGCGCGCGCTACTTCTTCCGGGGTACCTTGCGCCACGATGCGCCCGCCGCTCTCGCCGCCTTCCGGGCCCAGATCGATGACCCAATCGGCTTGTTTCACGACGTCGAGATGATGCTCGATGATAATGACGGTGTTGCCGAGGTCGGTCAGACGATTGAGCACTTCCAAAAGCTGCTTGACGTCGTCGAAGTGCAGGCCGGTGGTGGGTTCGTCCAGGATGTAGAGCGTGCGGCCCGTCTGGCGGCGGCTGAGTTCGCGGCCCAGTTTGATGCGCTGCGCCTCGCCACCGGAGAGGGTGGTGGCGGGCTGGCCCAGATGAATGTATCCCAGGCCCACGTCCACCAGCGTTTGCAGCTTCAGGCGAATTTGCGGAATGTTTTCGAGCAGCGGCAGCGCCTCTTTCGCCGTCATGTCAAGCAGGTCGGCAATGGAAACGCCCTTGTATTTCACCGCCAGCGTCTCGGAGTTATAGCGCCGCCCGCGGCACACTTCGCAGGTCACGAAAACGTCAGGGAGGAAGTTCATCTCGATGCGCCGCAGCCCCTCTCCCTGGCACGCTTCGCAGCGCCCGCCTTTCACGTTGAAACTGAAGCGCCCAGCGCGATAGCCGCGTTCGCGCGATTCCGGCAGCATAGCGAACAGGTCGCGAATGGGGGTGAAGAGGCCGGTGTAGGTGGCGGGATTTGAGCGCGGTGTCCGTCCGATGGGTGACTGATCGATGACGATGACCTTGTCGAGGTGCTCCAGTCCGGTGATGGCGCGGTGCGCACCCGGTTCTTCGATGGCGCGGTAGAGCTTCTTGGCGATCGCGCGATGAAGGATATCGTTGACCAGCGTTGATTTTCCCGAGCCCGACACGCCCGTCACGACGGTCAGCAGCCCCAACGGAAACGGCACGTCAATGTTCTTCAGATTGTTGGCCCGTGCCCCCAGCACCGTGAGAAGTTTTCCGTTGGCCGCCCGCCGTTTGGCCGGCACCGGGATGTACAGCTTGCCTGAGAGGTACTTCCCGGTCAATGAATTCTCTGCGGCCGCGATCTCACCGGGCGGCCCCGCCGCCACCAAATACCCGCCCTGTTTGCCCGCGCCGGGACCGAGATCAATCACGTAATTGGCGCGGCGAATGGTTTCCTCATCATGCTCGACCACCAGCACCGTGTTCGACATGTCGCGCAACTGTTCGAGCGTGTGCAGCAGCCGCTGATTGTCGCGCGGGTGCAGCCCGACGCTGGGCTCATCGAGCACGTAGAGTACGCCACGCAGTTTCGAGCCGATCTGAGTGGCGAGCCGGATGCGCTGGCTTTCGCCGCTGGAAAGGGAGGACGCCGCCCGGTCGAGGCTCAAATAGCCAAGCCCCACGGCGTTGAGAAATTCCAAGCGTTCGCTGATTTCGTTCACAATGCGCCGCGCCACCAGTTCTTCGCGCGGTGTGAGCTTTACCCCTGTCAGCGCCTCTTGTGTCTTGATCACCGGCAGCGCGGTGAGGTCGGCAATGGAAAGGTTCATCACCGTCACGGCCAGGCTTTCCGGCTTCAGGCGCTTGCCCTGGCATTGGGGGCACGGCACGGCCGACATGTACTGGCTGTACCACTCGCGGTAACTTTCCGAGCTCGCTTCGCCGTACCAGCGATCGAGCAGCGGCAGGATGCCGGAAAACACCGTTGACGCGGGCGCGCCCTCCGCGATTTTTCCGTAAAGCAGAAGGTTCTGGATTTTGCGCGGCAGGCGCTCAAAGGGGGTCTTCAGGTCGAAGCCGATCTGCTCCGCGGCGCGCATCAAGCTGCGCTGGAGGAAGCCCGAGCCCGCCCCGGGGCCAAGTCCGCCCTCCAGCAGCGGCCGCGACCAATCCACGATAACTTTCGCAGGGTCAAACGTGTACTGGCTGCCGAGACCGCGACACGCCGGACACGCGCCGTAGACGCTGTTGAAGGAGAACGAGCGCGGCTCGAGGGCGGGAATACTCATGCCGCAATCAACACACGCCCATTCCTGTGAATAAAGGTGCTCCTCACCATTCACAATCGCCACTTCCACGATTCCTTTGGCGAGCTTCATGGCGGTCTCAAGGGAAGATGCCAGGCGGCTCTCGATTCCCGCCTTCAACAGCAGGCGGTCGACAACGGCTTCGATGGTGTGATTCTTGCGCCGGTCAAGCCTGATCTCCTCATCCAGTTGATGCAGTTGCTTGTCGACGCGCACGCGCACGAAGCCTTCCGCCGCGAGTTGCTCGAAGAGCTTGCGGAACTCTCCCTTGCGCCCGCGCACAATGGGCGCCAGGATCATCACGCGTTCACCTTCGCCGTTGCCGTCGGCGCCGCCGTCGCGCAAAGCCATGATCGACGCCACGATGTGCTCCGTGGTCTGACGAGAGATTTGGCGCCCGCACTGGTGGCAGTGCGCGACGCCGATGGACGAGTAAAGCAGCCGGAGGTAATCGTAGATTTCGGTGATGGTGCCCACGGTGGAGCGCGGGCTGCGGCTGGCGGTCTTCTGCTCGATGGAAATCGCCGGGCTGAGGCCCTCGATGGTGTCCACGTCGGGCCGCTCGAGTTGATCGAGAAACTGACGCGCGTAGGCAGAGAGCGTCTGCACGTAGCGGCGCTGGCCCTCGGCATAAATCACATCGAACGCTAGGCTCGATTTGCCCGACCCGCTCAGCCCTGTGACCACCGTCAAGGTGTTGCGCGGAACCTCGACGCTGATGTTCTTCAGGTTGTGCTGGCGCGCACCCCGAACCGTAATCCGGTCGATCATTCGCCCTGAACCCTACAGTGAGGAATTTCGACAAAACGGCAATCTTTCATGCTAAGTCGGCGACGAGCGCCCGTCAAGCGGATGTCGATGTCGCGGATGTCGATGTCGTAGCACGGCCATCCTGGCCGTGACTGTTCACGGGCGGGGAAGTAGCGTGATCGGAGAAGTAGTGCGGGCGCTACGTTATGGGTTTTCGCGCATGGGTGTCCGCGCATTGCGCAATGCGGCAGGACCGCATAGAATGAGCGCCTTCACAATAGATGCGAGCGAGAAGCATGCTGAAGTCCTTGAGTGTAAAACTCGGCCACGTCCTGGTCCTCTACGGAGGCTGGGGACTGTTCGCGATGTCGTTTCTGGACTCCTCGCTGATTCCGTTTCCCGTCGTGAATGATCTGGCTCTGATTGTAATGGCCAGCCAACGGCCTGCCTGGTGGCCTCTCTATGCGCTGGCGAGCACGTTGGGCTCGGTTTGCGGCGCTTATCTCCTTTACGGAATCGCGTGCAGCGGAGGAAGGTTCTTCTGGCGCACGACTACGCCGCATGCTATCGCCCATGCCCGGCGCTGGCTTGAGCGCAACGACTTCGTGGCCGTTCTGGTGGCGTCGATACTGCCTCCGCCAGCGCCCTATAAGGTGTTTGTCCTCACGGCCGGTCTGCTGCGCGTCAATGCGCTGCATTTCGGCTTGGCGCTGCTGGTGGGACGCGGGCTGAGGTTTGCCGCCGATGCCTGGCTAGGCGCGCGCTACGGCCTCCAGGCGGAGGATTACCTACGCCACAACTTGGGCCGGGCCTCCCTGGCAGCCGTGATTATGATTGTCGGCTTGGCGCTGCTCCAACGCTGGTGGAGCCGGAATGAGCGGGACTGACACGGGACTCGGGACTCGGGACTCGGGTTTCGACTGAATCTCTAATTTCCGCAGTTCTATGGTCCGATAGAAGGCGGACTACAAGTCGGACCTCAATCCCGAATCCTGAATCCCGAAACCCGAGCCCCGTGTCCCGTATCCCGTGTCCCGAAACCCGAGCCCCGTGCCCCGTGTCCCGGATCAGTCCCGCCGCGGGGCGGCAAAGTGGAAGGTTTCGGAACGGGTCTCCAGCTTGTTGTCCAGTTCCACCTCCAGGGTGAAACTTCGAGACTGCGTCGAGGCGTGATAAAACCGCAGATCACACAGGCTCACAAGATAGCCCTGTTCACTTTCATCCACTTGCGCCCAAGGAAAGCGCGCAAAATTAAGAAAGATTTTTCCCGTCCGTGTCTTCATTGCGGCCGCGAGCGCGGGCGATGGTTGTGGTTTTTCGAAAGTCCCCATTTCCTCCGGTAAGCCATTGGCATCAAGTGCATTCACGCCAACAACGTGGAATGAAGTTTCGGTCTCAACCACACCCGTCCACGTGAATGGATTCACCGCCAGGGGCAGCGCGCTGAACCGTTGGGGGTCCTCGCCGGCGTAGATGCGGCTGTCAAGGATGCTCAGCGCGCGGCGGTGAGCAAAATCGCGAATTCCCCAGAGCGCCACCATCGCGCACAGACAAAAGACGGCGCCGGGGACCAAACGCGGCTTACGCGCCCCCACTTCTTCTGAGATCAGGCGCAGCAGCCAGGACACAGCCATGCCGACGATTAAGAGGGCGAGCAGAAGCGGATCGAGGATAGACATGATATCCCACGCGTACCATCGTCCACTGAAGGGCAGGAAGGGGCGGACGCCATAGGCGTTGGTGAAATCGAGCAGCAGATGGCTGCCTGTTCCCAAGAAGGCAGCAAGCAGTAGCCACCGGCTGTTGAGGGGAAGG
>JBEKAD010000078.1:0-12233 GCA_050018435.1 Terriglobia bacterium | reverse complement strand
GGTCAGGCTCATTTCAGAAGTGTCGTGCCCCACGGCGGGCGGGGAAGAGCCGCGCGCACCAAGGCAAGGTCAGCGAGGGACGCGCAATTTCGTCGCCGAGGGCTTCCGCTTATTGATGTCTACCTGCGCCGGTGGCCATCGCGGATGCATCCTTCAGGGTCACGAACCCCACCGGGCTGTATACATGAGGCCCTGATACGGGTGGTTTCTGATAGCCGGTGTAGAACACCGTGTATAAGCCGTGCCCCTCCGGAATCAGACCCAGCGGCGTGCGGACGTCATTCGCCCAGAAGCCTGTTCCCTTGGGCTGGACCACGATGGGACTGCCGCGGGTCCAGTGGACGCCATCGTCCGGGGCCGACCATGCCCATCCGATAGCATTACTAACATCGCTATCATATACTATGACGTAATATCCATTTTCGAGCCGGGTCACAATAGGATTCTCGATAAAATGACTTTCGATGTTCAGCGGATTGATCCCGCTCATGCGCTTCCAGGGGCCGGCGAGCGCCGGGGCCTCCGCCAGTCCCACGCGCAAGTGCTCCACCGGCAAGTGCTCGGTATTGGCGCTGCCATAAAAACCCAGCCAACGCTTTCCCACCTGGTAAGGAAAGAATGAGTCAGTTCCTTGCAAGCCCTCCCATGGTTGGGAGTTGGCGTCAGGTTCAAGCAAGACCCCAACGTCTTCGTAAGGGCCACCAATGCCGCGGTAACCCTGCTGTTTAGAGACCGCGCGCCAAATCCGGCCCTCATAATTTTTTCGATACTCGGTCTTGGTATTGGGAGCGCAGCGATAGGCAACGTAAATGAGGTCCCACCGCCCCTCTTCGAGGTTGTAAACGGGCATCGGTCCCCAAAAGGAGGCGCGTGGGTCCTGGCCGGTGAAATCGCCACTGGACGCAAACAAAGTGGAAATGCGCTGCCAATGAATCCGGTCGGGGCTGGTCCAATGCGCGATCCTCGTCTTCACCCACATCTGGCCAGCCAGCATTTCCGTGGTAACCATGTGGTAAGTCCCTTCGATTTTGACAACCCGCCCATCTTCAAACCCGTACTCGCTGCCTTCCGCGCCCGGCGAGGTCCTATCGATGACCGGCGTTGGATATTGCTCGACCAGGGCAAATGCGGGTTCATAAGTCTTGGCCGGAGGAGCATCCTTCTGCGCAATAATTCCGGTGCAGAAAAAGATGAGCGGCAGCAGTGCGCCGGCAATTGCGGGCGGGCACAAATAATGTTTGAACATGCGGATGTCTCCTTCCGTTGTTGATGATGGGGCAGGCAGCGCGGCTGCCGATCGCTGCCCGCGCCGCAGCGGGGAGAACGGTGCTGGCCCCTAACGCGGATTTCCCACCGCTGGTTTGGAGGGGCGGGGCTTTTGCCCCGCCGTTACGAGCCCTCCCTAATTACTCCCGCGTCCCGCGCCATTTTCCCGTCCGAGCGCGGCACGAAGGTGCGGGCCACCATGTCTCCGGTGACGTTGGCCGCATGACGGAGGCTGATACTCCGAAGCTGCGAGCGGCCACTGAACTCATGGCATCAGCCCTCGCCAGCGCGGCTCGCTGACCGAGAGGTTCTTTCTTCTGCGCGGTCACCTGCCTGATCCTGTCGACGGCGTGCAGCATACTGCCCACTGCTTACTGCTCACCCAACCCTCCCTCAAATTCCTCCCCCACACTGGAGCGCTGGCAGACGCGAAAAGCCGCGAACCTACCAGACAGGTCCGCCCTACGTTTACTTCATGCTTACCCCATTGCCCACTCGCCGCAAGGCGAAACCGGATTGCTCGTTGGGAGCTGTGTGGCCGGGAGTCCCTTCGTCAATTCGTGACCCTAGAGGACCCCTCTATATCCCGCAATACTTTTCCCGTAACTCCTTCCATGGTCAGGCTGAGGAAATCTGCTACCGTGGGGGCAACGTCCTGGTTGCTGATCCGTTCCAATTGGAGCCCAGAACGAATGCCGTATCCCCAGGCGATGAATATCGCGTCCATGCGCGGATCGCTGTTCAGGTACCCATGATGTCCCCGCAAGTCCCCTTCTCCGATATCTCCTACCGGCATTCCTTTATAAGTTGCAGGGTACATACCGTAGCCCTCTTTGGAAAAAAGGATGAGATCCGGCGCCTGACTGTTTTCCTGCGGAGTTGGCATACCCAAACCAGCGTACTCACGCGGCTCGACAACGCGATCGACTCCTTCCGTGGCGCGGAAGATTTCCTTGAGCCGCGGAGTCAGCTTCTCCCGATTCTCCGGGTTCGTGATGTACACCAAGCCACATCCCCCTTCCGGGATCACGTAGGCATCGCACGTAATCTTGTTGCCCTCCGCCTTCAACAATCCCTGCTGGTACAGCACGGCATTCGGACGAATGCTCCGCTTGACTGTCTTGAACCCGTGATCTGACACAATAAACACCGTTGCCCGATCCCGCAATCCGCTGCTCTCGATCGCGTTGATGATTTCCTGGACGCAAGCGTCAATATAAGCGTATGCCGAGTAGCTGGCCCACGATTTCGGACCATAAAAATGATTGATGGCATCCAAGTTTAACAAGTGAAAGAGTAGAAGATTGGGTTTGTGCGTCCTGATGATGTGAACGCCTGCCCGCGTCCAATACTCGTCGCGCCATGCGGGGCTGGTGTGCATGAACTGGGCACAATCCTCTTGGGTCAGAACGCCCTCCGCAATCAACTCCTGTTCCACGACTCCCGTGGCATCTGGGTTTTCTGGAAACTCCCAGGTAATGGTATGGGCATTCTTTGTAGCCGGCCAGTCTACCTGTGCGGTCGTAAGTCCATGTTCGTATGCCAAATCGTAGACCGTGGGTGCGTGCACCAGTTCCCCTTTGTCGCGATTGGGATCAACCCTCACCGGAGATGTCGGGCCTTCGCGGACCAGGAACCCATTGTGCAGCACACCATGGATCGCCGGTGGCACACCGGTGACCAGCGTCGTGTGATTCGGCCACGTGTAGGTAGGATTTACGGTCGTCATGCGCTTCGCGAAAGTCCCTTCCCTTGCCAGCCTTCGCAGGGTAGGAACAGGTAGATGCGGGTCTTCAAGCGCCCAGGCGGGAAAGCCATCGAGGCTGATGACCACCACCATGCGGTCTTTCGCCGGGATTCGGCCCTCTCCACTGCGCAGATGGGTAGGCGCAGATAGCTCCAGCAGCAGACAAAGCGAAATAGATAAGCACAACAAACTTGCACGCCGCATATGCCATCCTTTTAGTAAGGATCCCCCGGCAAAGCCGGGGGCTTTAGTTTGTGAGCCGCTCAAAGCGGCTAGGCGGGGTCGCTAACGCGGCGCCGCAAAACCACTCGGCATAGCCATCTTGCCAAATTTCTCCGTGCGGATCGTCCAATCGTCCGAGGCGGAAACAAAGCAATCTCGCCAGTCGGCCATCTGAACGTAACAACGCAGCCGCCACGTCTCTTCGCCCCATCGCTGTGGGAGCCGATCCCTCTCAGTGACCACGGTTAAGGCCGCGTCTACAATCTGGGAGTGAGGTTTGCTGTCCCATGACCAGAGGTAGTGTCCGGCGACGGCGGTCGCGAACACGAGCAATATCGGTAACATACGAGAGGTCAGCCGAGCCTGGATCCAACGGTCCGGTAGCACGAGAGTTCACCTTTTAATAGGAGGAAGTAGGGGCACGCCATGGCGTGCCCCTACATTTCTTGTGTAGTACCCCATGTGGGCAATACGGCAGGCTGATTGCAACCCAATGAGAATGCAACCAGATACCACTGCTTTGGGCAATTTTGCAGTAAACTACCGCCAGGTGGAGGATCGCCGCGTGCCCGCTGATAACAACTGAGCGGAGCGCGAACTGCACCCAATCATGGCATCTTCCGGCACGGTATGTCACCGCCGAAATCGTGATAGCTACCCTCCCTTCTGTGCGTCAGGGTGAAGTTCCCGGCGCAAGGTCCGCGCCGAGAAGATGTACTTGCCCCTCCGGATCACCCGGCATCCGTCGCCGCTGCTGCGCTATGCGCCGTCAAAAGGTTATTCTGAGCGAGAACTGCCCCATACGATTGGTATTGCTCGTGCTGGTTATCGTGCCAAACCCCGACCATCCCACCCACTGCGTGAACGTAGGCAGAGCGGTGACAGTGGTATTCGGTCCGCCTAAGCCAGGGTTGTTGAGGGTATTCTCGAATTCGAGGCGCATTGTCAGGGACATTTCCCTCCATGGCAGCGCAAAGCTCTTTTGCAGTGCGGAATTCATAGTTTGCCGCTGAGGGTTGCGCAAGTAGCCGACGTACAAGGGGGTTGTGCGCTCTTGCCATGTGCTAAGCTGTTGATAGCAGCTCTCAGTGTTGTTGAACCAGTGCGCGCGGGTCTGGCCGCCCACTGGGTAGTAGCTGGTGCACCCGGGGCCCCCAACCAGGTTCGCGTTACTAATCGCCAAGGGAATTCCCGTCCAATATATATAGAGCTCGTCCACCACCCAGTGGTTGATAAGCTGGCCGACCAATCCATGTGCATTCTGGAAGAAGACCCCCCCCTTGCCAACCGGCAGAGGCCAGACCGCGTTCATATTGAAGAAATGCCGCACATCGAGGTTGCTAGGGCCATGCCACAAGTTGGCGTCACGCCAAGTTCCAGCGTTTTGGTACGCAGTATTTCCCATCAAGTTGGAATAGGCGTAGTTCCACACGAAATCTATGCTCTTGACTTGGCGCTCGACCCGGACTTGAAGAGCGTTATAAACCTCATAACCGATAGGATCATTGCTTTGCGTAACGCCGTTGAAAAGCGGGTACTGCCTCATCAATTGGTACGCGCTAAGGGTCGGCGAAGCGCCCAGAGTTGCCGTGCTGGGCAGGATTCCGTAAAAGGGGTTGGAAACGGAATTATTACAAACGGCGCTACTCGCGAAGCACGCCGCTTGCTGCGCAGAGCTGATCACGCCCCAGGGCTGGCTAACGGCTATGGCATGATTGTGACTTCCCACGTATTCCACATCCAAAAGCATTCGTTTGGGCAGCGCCCTCTGGAACCCCACCGACCAGTGCTCGGTCCACGGGACGGCGCCGAGGCCGCTGGGACTGACATAGCTAATGGCATTGCCCGCGCTCGTTGCGAGCCCTCCACTCGCCCCGGAGGGCGCCAGGACCCCGTTCGGAAAGGGCTTGCCGGAGAGGAAATAATTCGTGGGATGCACACTCCCATCGAGAGACGCAACGTAGGATGTGGTTTGAGTGAACCCAGTAGTGGTCGTGGCACTGTTCCCGATGTTGTAGAACATGCCGAATCCGGCGCGAAGCACCCATTTCGGGGTAATAGCCCAGGCGATCCCGACGCGCGGCTGCCAATGGGTGAAATGAACATCCCCCGGGGCGTGAGGCGCGGTCACGCCGGCGAACGTCAACCCGCCCGTCAGAGGGTTCTGGAGGGTCGGATAAGTAGCGTAATTGATTTGGGCGGTGTAAGGGTTCGTGCAGGTAAAGCAGAAGCCCCCGTTAATGCCATTGTGACGCTCGGAGGGTGATGTATCCACATCCCACCGAAGACCCATATTGATGGTAACCTTTTTCGACACCTTAAAATCATCCTGAAAGTATGCCGCGTAGTAGCGCCAGGTTATCAAGTTATTGATGCCCCAGAGGACGCTGCCGGAAGCAGGGTAGCCGAGCAGAAGGTCTGCCAGGCCGTTTCCGGTGCCCGTGGTAGCCGTCAAGGGGTTTGCCCGGCTCCATTGGCCGGAAAAACTGAAGGAGCCATTCGTATTGCTCGGAACGCCGTCCGCGCCCGACTGAATGTGCTGAAACTGGAAGCCGTAGTGGAAGGTGTGGCGGCCTTTGATTTGCTCCAAACTGGGAGAGAGATACCAGTAATTGCTAATGGTTCCATTCGCGGTGTTGCCAATAAGCGAAGCATAATTCGTCACCGCGACTTGTGGAGCAATGTTCTGTTCAGATGCGGTGGGGATGAAGGGCATTGTCAAACCCGGGACGCTGTATTTGTCCCCAAGGGCCGTCCCAGTGGTCGTGAAGCCAGTAAGACGCCCAAACGATGCCCTGAAGTCTGCGACCAGCGAGGGTGAAAGCGTTCGGGTGAAATCGACGATGCCGTTGATATCGAATGGTGAGAGGGGCACCGTGTTGGTCGAACCTTCGCCTTTGAAGCCATTTGTAGTACCACCAGTGCCATAGGCCGTTTGCCGCGTGAAGATAGCAGAGACACGGGTGCTGGTCGAAAAAACGTGATCGAGCCGCCCTAGGTACTGGTCGTACTTCGAGCTTCGGGGGGACGTGCCAGTTACGAAGTTGTTCAACAGAGCCGCGTTGGTAGGCGCATTGTATAAGGCCATAATCGCCGCGCCGATGGGACTGATATTGGCTGACGGAATTACGTTGTTGGCGAACGCGGTCCGGCCATACGTGCTGCACCCGGAGCTGGTCGTCACGGTACATTTGACCGTTGTCGGATCGTAGATGGTGTACCCCGTTCCCGCGAAGTTGCCCTGTGCCTCCGCGGCAGTGGGCACACTGGAGGTCCAAGTCACGGGTTGATCCACACGCTGACCTTCATAGGAGGCGTAGAAAAATGTCTTATCCTTCTGGATCGGCCCGCCCCCGTTGGCCCCGATGTAAGTTAGATTACTGATAGGCTTTTTGATGCCAGCCAAATCATTCGCCCAAGAGTCGGCGACCAAATACGTGTTCTGGTTGTATGAGTAAAGGTTCCCGTGGAACCTGTTCGTCCCCTCTTTAAGCACCTGGTTGAACGAGGCGCCGGCCCCTGGACCATATTGAGCGTCGTACATGCCGACGCTGGCTTGGACTTCTTGGACGGCATCCTGAGTGGCGGAAAAATTCCAATTGTTGCCGGTGCTCACCGGAGCGCCGTTAAGATACCAATAGTTGTCGGCAGATGGCGCCCCGTTGACCGAGTAGAGGCTCGCGTAGTCGGTCTTTAGGGTGTTAGTACCCCAGGTAGTGATGTGCTGCATTATTCCCTGGACAAATGACAGGTCCATATAAGAATCCCGGCCCTCGGAGGGCATGAGTTGGATCCTGGTTTGATCCACGATCCCGCCGGTCGCAGCGTCGCTCGCGTCGAGCAGACCCGGCGAAGCGGTGACCGTCACCTCCTGGTGAGCGGGGCCCACGCTGAGCGTCACGTTGAGGTTTAACTTCTGCGCGGTGTGTAAAGTGACGTTGGGGTAGACTTCCTTGCGGAAGCCTTGCGCCTCGATCGTCACCGTGAACTCACCGGGCAATATAAAGTCCACGGAATAGACACCGGCGGAGTCAGACTGCGCTGTGTAAGTGTGGTGGGTGCTGTGCTCGACGGCCGTCACGGTAGCTCTCGCTATGCGCGCTCCTGACGGATCCGCGACTTGCCCGAGGATCGACGCGCGGAATTCTTGAGCAAACGAGAAGCTCGCGCCCGCCACGCACCCCGCAATGATCACGCCGGTGATGAACCCTAAGCGAAATATTCTTGATAACATTTTCCCCTCCATTCGAAACCATAGGCGCTGCGATTCTCTTCTCGCAGCATACCTAGATTTGACCCAAGCAACCGTCACGCATCCCGAAGGGCAATCTGCTCAAATCGGACAGTCGAGGTCTCGCCCCAACCGCAACAGCGGGCTGGCGGTTTCCGGCTGAACCCCGACACGACCCAACGCACCCTGACAATGAAGCAATTCGTCAGTGAGCCTCTACAAGGCTTGAGTGTCCTTAAACAGTCGAGGGGTGAAACTCGGCCCCGGGACCCGCGACTGTCGGACCTATTTAACACCGCCCACCAAGCGTGTCAAGCATTATCTTTATCGTTTTAGTGGCAACCCAATACAAGGGGAATCTGGCGCGATTTTCGACTTGTGCCCATCCGACCACGTCTAGCACGAGTATGGGAATGTACCTTTGAATGTGACTGGGTAACGGTGAAACGAGGAGCACTGTGTGGTAACTGAATTGTTATCGTAAATGATTCTAAATAAACACGATATATGAACTTTTCTTGGCCTGTTCCCTCCTTAAGCCGAGCAACATTTTAACCTTTTTCTACCCCGCTAATCGCCCAGAATGGCGCCAAGAGAACCTAGCCAAGCGTTAGTCGAGGGACGGGCACGTCTGTTTTCATGCCTTCATCGTCTCCAGGATGCCGCTTGTTTAACGATATCGTAAAGTAACGCGAAATTAATCCTTTGCTTTTGGCACGCAAAGCTTCCTGCCGTCACATTGCACACGTTCGAGGGTCGACCTTATGAGCCGTAAACCGCTCCAGTCCTGGGCAATGCGATTTTGGAGACGTTTTTGCGCGCCTGCCTCCCATGCCGTAAACCCTGGAAACTCAATCGACACAGAAGATCATGTATTTCAACAGACTTCCTCATCGGTCAACAGTATGTAGGGAACAAGCGGAACCCGGGGGGAGTTTTGCCCGGAGTTGCCCTCTTGGACCTCCTAAGAGGAAACGGTAGGCTTGACTTTTGGTTTGGGTTGTGCGATTTTGAGCACCGATGGGTTCTTGTCAAGGAGAAAATGTTTGTTTAACTTATTTTAAATTAATAGCTTATATGAATATAACTCAATCCATGCCTGCCGCGAGTTGGATGCCTTGGGGGCATCTTGCCGTTTACTTGAGGGCAAAAGAAACCTGCCACGTAAACCCGCGAGAGGGGCGCCTTCTAAGGACATTCCGGCCCGCAGCCATCCCAACCTCCTCTTCCTGCCGATGTTACTACATCGATTTTATATGTGCGGCGCGCTTGAAGGGGCGGAGGGACAGAAGTGAGGAAGCGTCATTTCAAGCGCGTCGAGCTGACAAATCGCTATCTTTGTTACCTGGGGGAAGTTGATGCACACGATGAAGGATGTTGCCCGCCTTTCTGGTGTCTCTGTAACTACTGTATCGGCGGTTTTGAACTCCCGCCAGTGGGTTCGGCCCGTGGTCGCCCAGCGCGTCAAAAAGGCGATGGAAGCTCTCAATTACCGGCCCGATTATGTGGCGCGAAGCCTCAGGACTAAACAGACCAACACGATCGGCATGGTGATTACGGATATTGCCAGCTCGTTTTATACGGAAATGGTTCGGGGGGTTCAGGATACGGCGCGGAAAGCCCGTTACTCCCTCATCCTCTGCAACACGGACGACGAATCCGAGGAAGAAGAGCGTCACTTGATAACGCTTTACTCCCAGCGTGTCGATGGCATCATACTCGCCACGACCTACCAACACGAGGCGCAGCTTCCGCGCAGCCGCCGGCCATGCCCCATTGTTCTAGTTGATCGTGTACTTCCCGGATTTAAAGGCGATATGGTGGTCATTAACAATGTGGCGGCAGCCTACAAGGCGACCCAGCACTTGATTGAACTGGGCCATACCCGAATCGGTATTATTGCCGGCAACCCCCACGTCGCCACTGCACGAGATCGCGAGGAAGGATTCCGCAAGGCCATGCAAGATGCCCACTTGGAAGTTCCCCGGCAATTCGCGAAGTGCGGAGGATTTCGCATGGAGGGCGGATATCATTCTGCCCTAGAGTTACTGGAGATGCCCGGACGTCCCACCGCGCTCATCTCCTGCAACTATCTTATGACCGTGGGATTAATGCGTGCCATTAATGAAACCGGAATCCCCTGTCCCCAGGAGCTAAGTATTGTAGGGTTTGATGATTTCGACACGGGTCTGGATGGGTTCAGCCTGGCTTCTCTCTTTAATCCGAAACTGACTACTATAAGGCAGCCAGCCTACGAGATTGGCAGGCGGGCGTTTGAAATGCTACTCCAGAGAATGACGAGACCGGAAAAGGCCGCCGATTCTGGTGCAGGGGAGACTTTGATCCTCGACGCTGGATTAATTATCCGCAATTCTACTGCCCCCCCGCCGAAAGAATAGGGCAGCCTATAGATGTCGCCTCACAATTGGCCTCCCAGAGCAGAGGTCCACTCTAATGCCAGCGATGGCGAGTGCCCGCTGGAAGGAGGTTACCATCGACATTGGAGCTGATCAAGCTTCCCACATCTCCCCCCGCAGTGTTCTCGAGCAACTACCAAATGACATTGGGTTTATTGAGGGCACTCCAGAAGTTGGGGATTCGATGTTCCGAAAAAGCGGGCGTAGCGCGGACCTCCTTCTCAAGGTCCGCAGTTTTTCTTGTACGGTCGATTCCGAAGCGCGGCCCCCCAAACGGGCTACCGGGGTTCAGCTCGCGCCCCCCTTTCCGCAAGTGCGAACTCCCCCAACTCCGCACCCATGTTTCTTGCGCCCGCTATAGCAATTTTCTGACAGAGGGCAAAATTTTTCACTTGACATTTGTTACTCTAGCGTTATAATAGCTGTGGTACCGAGCTTCCCGGCTCAGTAGAATCCGCTGGAGGGAGATAGCCTTGCACTTGCCGCCCACTAAGACACACTCCATGCCGGAAATATTATTGAAAATACAAGCTGTTAGCTATGACCTGAGGGGGTTTTTCTGGCCCCACCCAATTTCTCCACATGTTGAACTTAATGGGGTGGTCGGATTGTGGCTCGACCCGGCGAGCATGCTGGCAAAAAGATGTTAAAAATGAAGAGTGCTCCTCAGAGTTTATTGAAAAAAAAGGGGCAAAAAAAGTGCTCCTCAGGAGTTGATGAAAACATACGAGTTATGCGATTTCCACGATGACTTTATGATAATAAAGGAGTTAGCAGTAGTTTTTCGGAGCGTAAGGGCAGGGCGGCGTCCGAAGATCTTCAATCGCCAAATGACCCGATGGCCCGATGACCCGATCTCCCGATTATCCTACCAATTGGTAATCGACCCGTCAGGCCGATGCAACAGGGGGATGGGCCGCTTCGGCTCGGTGATTTCCGCCACCAGTTGCAGCGGCTTCGTGTCGAGCGTCACGCCCAGGCCGGGTCGGCGGTTCGGCCACAGCTTGCCGTTGCGGAAGTCGTAGCATTCCGGCAAGTGCGCATAGTTGTGGTGGCCGTCGCCGGTCATTTCCATCAGCACCGGCCCGGAAAAAACCGAGCAGGCGTGCACCAGAGCGGCTTCTGAAACCGGGCCGGTGAAGTGCGGGATGAGTCCCACATAATGAGTCTCACAGAGCGCCTGGATTTTCATGTACTCGGTGATGCCGCCCACGTTGGGAATCGTCACGCGCGCGTAGTCGATGAGCTGCTGTTCGATCAGCTCGTTCACGTCCCACTTGCTGCCGAACTGCTCGCCCACGGCGATCGGAACCTTCACGTGCTGGCGTAGTTCGCGATAAATGCCGGGGCTTTCTGAACGCACCAGGTCTTCCGCGAAGTAGGGCTCGAGCGGCTCGATCAGCGTGCTCAGCCGCACCGCATCCGGGAAATCGAGGCGGGTGTGGTAATCGAGCGCCCAATCCCCGTCTTGGCCCACGCCCTCGCGAATCTCGACGCAGTCCTGGTAGGTCTTATCAACCCGCTCGCGCGCGCTGAACGGCTGCCCTGCGGGCGGGTCAGACGTGGCGTGGCGATAGGCTCGGAAACCCGCTTCGATGCAGGCGCGCGCCGTTTCCTTCAAGTTACCCCGCGAGGGAAAACCTGTGGAATAGCACTCGATGTGGTCCCGCGAAACGCCTCCGAGCAAGTCGCACACGGGAACACCCAGGGCCTTCCCTTTGATGTCCCAAAGCGCCAAGTCGAGAGCGCCCAGAGCATCCAGCTTCTCGCGTCCGGCGGGGTAGAAGTAGCCGCGGAACATCATCTGCCAAAGGTGATCGATGCGGGAAGGGTCCTCACCCATCAGCATGGCGGCGCATTGTTCCACCGTGTCCTTGCTGCCACCTTCGCCCACACCCGTAATCCCCTGGTCGGTTTCAATCGTGACACTGTGGAAACTCTGGTTGAACGTGGGGCCGGAACTCGGATTCAAGTAGAAACGTACGCGGGTGATCTTCATGGGTGGCGGGGTTGCGGCTTTCGCCACCGAGGGGAGAGCCGCCAACCTTGCGGCTCCTCCCAGGCTTGCTAATTGCAAAAAGGAACGACGCCTCATAAGTCCTCCTGTGGTCCAACCCCGGGCTCGTTTCTAAAGCGCCAAAGGGACGATGCGGGATTTTCGGATTCGGCTGTCGCGGGTGAGCAGGGGAATATTTTCCACCACACTGGTGGCCGCAATGATTTCATCCGCCGGATCAGAGGAAAAATCGAGCTGGGTGCTCTGGCGAGCGATCTCCAGACTGATGGGAAAAACGGTGAGATGACGCAGCCACGCCCGGAACTCCGAGCTCTCCAGGTCCATCTTCAAACG
>JBEKAD010000077.1:0-12309 GCA_050018435.1 Terriglobia bacterium | reverse complement strand
AAGAACTAATTAAAGTTATACTTTAAATCAAAAACTTCACGGCCCAACCACCGACAACACGACCGTGGCCAAGCTCTGGAACTAGTGCCTAATTGCATTCATAAGCCCGATTATTTATGGCTCCGGAAGGGCGGGGCTTTAGCCCCGCCGCCCCTGCGCAGCGGGTTGAACGGGCCTTCAGGCCCTGAAGCCACATCGCTTCAGGGGCTAAAGCCCCTAAAATCAACCCGAGTTCTACGACGGGGCTAAAGCCCCGTCCTTCCGCTCGGCGACAAATAGTGTCACTCATTTCTGCAACTTGGCACTAGCCGACCCGGCGCCCGGCTACGCCGTCGTGTAGGCCTTCTCCATCTGCTTCTTGACAGCCGCCTGGGCAGCCGCCAGCCGCGCGATAGGCACGCGGTAGGGCGAGCAGCTCACGTAGTTCAACCCCGCCTCGGCGCAAATCTCGATCGAGGAAGGATCGCCACCGTGTTCGCCGCAGATTCCCACCTTCAACTTTTCGCGAGACTCGCGGCCTTCCTTGGTGGCCAGCTTCAGCAGGCGGCCCACTCGCTTCGGGTCGAGCTGGGCGAATGGGTCCGAAGGCCAAATCTTCGCCTTCACATAGGCGTTGATAATCTTGGCGCAATCGTCGCGGGAAATCCCGAAGGTGGTCTGGGTCAGGTCGTTGGTGCCGAAGCTGAAGAACTCAGCTTCCTGCGCGATCTCGCCTGCCGACAAAGCGGCCGCTGGCAGCTCGATCATGGTACCCACCAAGTATTCGACTTTAACGCCTTTCTTTTTGAAAACTTCCGCAGCGACGCGGTTTACAATCTCTTTCTGCGCGATTAACTCCTTTACATCCCCAACGAGAGGGATCATTACCTCAGGTTTTGCTTCAATCTCTCGCTTCTTGCAATCGCAGGCCGCTTCGAAGATAGCCCGCGCCTGCATCTCGGTGATTTCAGGGTACATAATACCCAACCGGCAGCCGCGCAACCCGAGCATGGGATTGAATTCATGTAGTCCTTCAACTACTTCCAGTATCTTCTTGAGCTGTATGATCTTAGGACTTCGCTTCTTCGTCGCTTCCAGCGTCGCGATCTCCACCATCAACTCTTCCCGCTTGGGCAGAAACTCGTGCAGCGGGGGATCGAGAGTGCGGATGGTAACCGGCAGACCGTCCATGGCTTTGAACAGTCCATAGAAGTCCTTGCGCTGCATGGGCAGGAGCTTGGCAAGGGCGGCGCGCCGCTCTTTTTGGTACTTGGCCGCTTCCTTCGGATCCGGAGTCTCCTTGCAGGCCATGATCATTTGTTGAACGTGCGGCAGCCGGTCCTGGGCGAAGAACATGTGCTCGGTGCGGCAAAGGCCAATGCCCTCGGCGCCATACTCGCGCGCCTTCAGGGCGTCACGCGGGATGTCGGCGTTCGCGCGCACGCCCAGTTCTCTCGCCTCGTCGGCCCACGTCATGAATTCGGCGAAGACGCCGCTGTGGGGATCAGGCTCCACCAGATCGGCCTTGCCCAGGATAACGCGGCCCGTGGACCCATCGAGCGAGAGCCAGTCCCCTTCCCTGATAACAATCGCACCCACTTTGATCGTTTTGGACTTTTCGTCCACTTCCACGTCGCCACATCCTGCAACGCAGGGTTTGCCCATCCCGCGCGTCACCACGGCGGCGTGCGAAGTCATGCCACCACGCGACGTGAGAATGCCCACGGCCACTTCCATACCGTGAATATCGTCAGGCACGGTTTCAGCACGCGCCAGTACTACGGGAGATGCTTTCCCTTTGATGACCGCCTCATCGGCGGTAAAGACGACGCGTCCCACTGCCGCGCCGGGCGATGCCGGCAGGCCTTTGGCAATCACTTTCAGAGGCTTCTTCTCATCGAGAACGGGGTGGAGCAACTGGTTCAACTGCTCGGGCTCGACGCGCAGCAGCGCCTCGGTGGGGGTCAGGATGCCCTCCTTCACCATGTCCACGGCGATCCGCACGGCCGCGGGCCCGGTGCGTTTCCCGTTGCGGGTCTGGAGCATGTAGAGGCGGCCTTCCTGAATCGTGAACTCGAAATCCTGCACGTCCTTGTAATGCTGTTCGAGGCGCGTGGTGATTTCATGAAGCTGGTGGTAAACCTCGGGCATGATATTCTCCAACTCCTTAATCGGGATCGGAGTGCGCACGCCCGAGACAACGTCTTCGCCCTGGGCGTTCATCAGGAACTCGCCGTAAAACTCCTTGGCGCCGGTGGCCGGATCGCGCGTAAAGCCCACGCCCGTGCCGGAGGTTTCGCCCATGTTTCCGAAAACCATGGCCTGGACGTTCACGGCCGTTCCCAAGTCATCGGAAATCTTGTTCAGGCGGCGATAGGTTTGGGCGCGGGGGTTGTACCAGGAGCGGAACACGCCCTCAATCGCCATGTTCAATTGCACCTGCGGGTCCTGGGGGAAGTCCTTGCCGGCTTCCTTGCGCACTACCTTTTTGTAATCGGCGATGACGGCCTTTAGGTCCTCGGCCGTCAGGTCGGTGTCAAGCTTCACGCCCCTCTTCTTCTTCAGGCCGTCGAAAACGTGCTCGAACTTATCCTTGGGGATTTCCATCACCACGTTGCCGAACATCTGGATGAAGCGCCGGTAGCTATCGTAGGCAAAGCGCAGGTTGCCGCTCTTTTTCGCGATGACCTCTACCACCGTGTCGTTCATGCCCAGATTCAGGATGGTGTCCATCATTCCCGGCATGGAAAACTTGGCGCCAGAACGGACCGATACCAGCAGCGGATTCTGCGCATCGCCGAGTTTCTGGCTCAGCAAGGCTTCAAGTTTGGCCAGTGCTTCATCCTTTTGGCTGAGGATCTCAGCGGGCGTCTTGTTTCCAGCCTGGAAGTAAAGCCGGCAGGCGGAAGTTACAATGGTGAATCCGGGGGGAACCGGCAAGTCAGCGTTGGTCATTTCCGCCAAGCCGGAGCCTTTGCCTCCCAGGACGTCTTTCATGGCCCCATCGCCATCCGCCTTACCGCCGCCAAAAAAATAAACGTACTTCTCCATGATTGCTCCTTTCGAATTGTTAGATCTCAGTTGTCAGTTTTGAGTTCAAAGTCAGAAGTTCAGAGTTTATAGTTAATAGTTGATAGTTCGAAGTCGGGAGTTCAGAGTTCAAAGTCGAAAGTTGAAAGTTCAAAGTCGTTCGCCAGTCCTAGTCCGTTGCAAGGAACCCATGATTTTGGCGCAACTGCGGCGCTTTTGCAATGGGCAAAAAGCATCGGAAGTGGGTCAGTTTGCTGTAGCCGCGCTCGGCGCCTGCCCCGCCTTGGCGGGGAGCGCCGGAATCTATTGAATCAAAAGCCGGCGGTCAGAGACCGCCGCTACAAAAAACCAAACTGACCCACTCCCAAAGCATCGGAGGAGAGTTAACTACCGGAAGTCATCAACATCGAGGCCGCTTCCATCGATGATGCTCTTGAGGGTTCCCCTCGGGATTGGCTTGTTCCCGTGCATGGCGACAATCACTTGCCGGCCATTGGCATGACGCCATTTCCGGTGACTATAGTGACAAGTGACGAGTGACAAGTGGCGAGTGACAAGTGGCGAGCCGACAAAGGCCGAAATTCGAAAATCGAAACTCGAAAATCGCAACGAGTTTCGATCCTCGAGTTTCGATTTTCGTCTTTCAGCTATTTCCGCAAAATGCGCGATGCCCGACGATAACTCATCCAGCTTTTTCAGCAGCCGCAGATTTCGGAAGGTTCAAACCACAGTTCCAGGGCTTCCTTGGCGTTGCGCACTGCTTCTTCCTCCGTATCGCCCGCGGAAGCACAACCGGGCAGTTCGGGAAACACTGCCGACCACCGCTTGGTCTCGAGGTCGAATTCGACCAGCAATCGCAGCTTCATCGCTTTATCCTTTACCTCACCTATCGCACTCGACACCATGCCACAAATCGGCTCCCGCGCACAAGCGCATCGTTCACGGGATCGGAGCGGTTTTTCCAATGTCGACGCGTCGACATTGACGAACAGTGATAAGTGACGAGTGGCGAGCAACCCAAAGACGAAAATCGAAACTCGAAGATCGAAACTCGCTGCGATTTTCGAGTTTCGATTTTCGGCCTTTGCCGGCTCGTCACTCGTTACTGCCCTTCGATTTCCGCAAAATCCGCGATACCAGAAAACAGCTCATCCAGTTTTTTGAGCAAGCGCAGCCGGTTCTGCCGAATACTCCGATCCTCCGCCATCACCAGAACCTTGTCAAAAAAACGGTTCACGGCCGGGCGCAAGGTGGAAATCTCCTCCAGGGCACGCCGATAGTCCCGCCCGGCACGCCGGCGTTCAACGTCCTCAGCAATTCTGCCGTAGGCTTCGTAAAGGTCTCTTTCTTGCGGCTCGTTCAAAAGCTCCGGCACAACTTCACCCGCCTGCCAGTCAGCCGCCGTCGCGGACTTGGCCAGGATGTTACGAATCCGTTTGGCCGCTGCGGAGAGGGCCTCAAAATCCTCGCCTCCCCGCAATGCTTCCATTGCCTCAGCGCGCGCCTGGGCGTCGGCGGGCTGCTCTGCCCCTGCGGCCACCACCGCTCGCACCGTGTCGTAGCGGAAGCCGCGCACCGATTCAAAGTAATAGCGCAGCCGTTCGGCAAAGAAGTCCAGCACCCGGGCCCGCACCTCTTCGCGAGGCTTGGGCCACCGAAAGCCGGGACTCGGGACTCGGGACTCGGGACTCGGGCTGGCGCCACTTAATTCGTGGGACTTTCTCCCCTGGGCTTCAAGCGCATCAAGCGAAGTGTTTACTGCTTCTTTTAAGCTCAATGGGAGCGAAAACTCAAGTATAACTTTAAGGGCTCCATTGGCCTGTCGCCGGAGCGCAAAGGGGTCACTCGAGCCGGTCGGTTCGTACCCCACGGCGAAGCCCGCCACCACGCTATCCACTTTGTCGGCAAGGGACACCAGGGCGCCGATCATGGTGCGGGGCGATGCCCCTTCCGCGCCCAGCGGGAGGTAATGATCATAGACCGCTACGGAAACCTCTTCCGGCTCGCCTTGAGCCTTCGCGTACAGCCCGCCCACGACGCCTTGCAGCTCGGTGAATTCCTGCACCATCTGCGTGGTCAGGTCGCACTTCGAGAGATCCACCGCCCGCATGACCTGCTGGGCTTGGGTAGTTTTCAGTGTGCCGTTTTCTTCAAGTAAAACACAAATATCGTCGCCTATCGACTTCATGCGACGAATCTTATCGCCGTAACTGCCCAGTTTGGCTTGGTAGGTGACCTTATCGAGCCGCGACCGCCGGTCGCGCAGGGGCACTTTTTGGTCGGCGTTCCAGAAGAACTCAGCGTCGCGGAAGCGCGCGGCGAGCACCCGCTGGTGCCCTTGGCGAATCAGCCCCTTCTCGTCCGAGTCCATATTGAGGACCGCGACAAAATGCGGCGCCAGTTTAGCTTGCCCATCGGGCCGAGCGCCGCTCGGCCCTACTTCTTCCACGGCGAAGTATCTTTGGTGGTCGCGCATCACCGTAATCAGGATTTCGCGCGGCAAGTGAAGGAATCGCTCGTCAAAGGACCCCAGCATGGGGCGCGGCCACTCCGTCGAATTGGCGATCCAGTCGGCCAACCATTCATCCTGGACGATCTTGCCGGCGGTCTGGCCGACCACCGCCTGCGCTTCCTGAACGATGCGCTCACGACGCCGGTCATAATCAATTTCTACAATATGTTGCGTGAGTTTTTTCGCGTAATCCTTGAACCCTTTAACCGGTAGAGCCTTCCGGGATTTCGCCCGATGCCCGAAGGTGAAATTCCCCGTCTTTACGCCCAGGATTTTGAAATCGACCGTGGTCGCATGCTTCCCTTCTCCCAGGACGGCCACAATCCAACGGATGGGCCTTACAAAGCGGGGCGCTAACTTCTCCGTCCAGTACATGCTCTTGGGGAATGCCAAACCGAGAATGGCGCCGGGCAGAATTTCCGGCAGAATCTCGCGGGCAGGGCGTCCCTGGGTGGTTTTCCTCAGGGACAAGTACTCTCCTTTCGGCGTCGTTGTGCGGGTCAAATTTTCAAGGCGTGCGGAGTTCTTTTGCGCAAAGCTTTCCGCCGCCCGGGTGTAATTCCCTGCCCCGTCGATGGCGACTTTGACGGGCGGGCCGAGGATTTCCTCGACCTTATCCGGCTGCTGCGCCAACAAAGCGGGAACGTAAACCACCAAGCGACGCGGAGTCGAATATGTTTGTAGGGGCGCTTCCCGATCAGATCGGGACAGGTCGCGAAGCGCCCCTACTGCGGAATTATTTTGCGCCATTTGGGGCGGTTCGCGAACCGCCCCTACGCCTGTTTCAGGGGATGCGTCGGTGGGGGGCAACAACCTGGCTTGGCGGAGCACCGCCTGAACGCGTTCACCCAATCCTTTTTCGGCGTCGCGCAGGAAGCGTGCGGGAATTTCCTCGCAGCCGACTTCAAGCAGCAGGGGCACGGTAATTTTCGATTGCCGATTGATGATTGCCGATTGCTCCCCTTCGGGAATTGCCGATTTACGATTGTCGATTGTCGATTGCTCCTCAACCACCGAGCCGGCAATTGGGGATTGCTCCTCTACAACCACCGAGCTTCCAGTTTCGAGTTTCGAATTTCGATTTTCGATTTTCGAGCCGCCAGTTTCGATTTTCGAGTTTCGAGTTTCGACTTCTGAGGCCGTCATGCTGCCACCTCCGCGGCCGCTTGCCGGTCGAGGTAAATCGTGGCGACCTCGCAGGCGAGTTTGCGCACACGGGCGATCAGGGCCACGCGTTCCGTTACGCTGATGGCGCCGCACGCGTCGAGGATGTTGAACAGGTGCGAGCACTTCAAGGTGAGGTCATAAACCTTGCGCAGGGGGAAGCGCCCTTGAGCTAAAGTAACACCTTCATTTCTACCTCTATGTATTTCATTAGATTTGTCTTGCTTATATCCTAATTCGAACTCTGGCCGGGTAGCGCCGCCCTTTAGGGCGGCAGGTGCCGGGCTAAAGCCCGGCGCTACAGAACGGCTCGGGCGCGGATACTCCGACAGCAGGCGCGCCGCCTCGCCTTCGTAAAGGTCCAGGAGTTTGCGGCAGGTCTCAGGATCCGCAGCCTCGAAATCGTACACAGAGAACTCCAGTTCTTCGGTGCGGCGCATGTCACCGTAGGTCACGCTAGCGTTCCAGCGCACTTGGTAGACGTCTTCGACATTTTGGAGGAAGGCCGCGATGCGCTCCAGGCCATAGGTCAGCTCGACGCTAATGGGCTCCAGGTCTACCCCGCCGCACTGCTGGAAGTAGGTGAACTGGGTGATCTCGAGGCCGTCGAGCATGACCTGCCAGCCGATCCCCCAGGCGCCCAGCGTGGGCGCTTCCCAGTTGTCCTCCTCGAAGCGGATGTCGTGGTGGCGGATGTCGATGCCGAGGGCCCCAAGGCTTTCGAGATACAGGTCCTGGATATTTTCGGGCGGCGGCTTGAGGATGACCTGCATCTGGGTGTGTTTGAGCAGCCGGTTGGGATTCTCCCCATAGCGGCCGTCGGCCGGGCGGCGGGAGGGCTGTGGGTACGCCACGCGCCAGCGTTGGTCCCCAAGAACGCGCAGGAAGGTCTCCGGACACATGGTGCCCGCGCCCACCTCCACGTCATAGGGCAAGGCAATCACGCACCCCTGCTCCGCCCAGAATGCGCTCAGGCGGAAAAGCATGTCTTGAAAAGACAGGGGCGCTCGATCCCCTGCCGGGTTTTTGTTGGTTTTGGTCACTGGCATTGTCGTCAGTTTTCGCTGTCCGTTGTCCGTGGTCCGTGGTCCGTGGTCAGAAGACTTGCGCATATTATCCCGCGGCAGGCGCACATGGACCCATTTCCAATCAACCCTCGCAAGAGGGTATGTGCGACGGACCACGGACAACTGACAACGGACAACTGACTACGGACAGCCTTTTATACTTCCCCCTCCATCATCTCCCGCGTAACCAGCTTCCGCTCCGTGTGGCTCTCGATAATCTCCTCGAAGAAGTGGCGCGCTTCGCGGCAGCCTGGGGGAGCCTTTTCCTGCGCCAGCCACTTGTCGAGAGGCACGTGGCAGGCGGCTCGAACCATGGCCAGGGTGGCGGTGGAGACCCGCTGGCTACCCGGCGGCTGGCAATCGCGGCAGAGCAGGGATTCTGAGCCGCGGGCGTAGTAGCCGCCCTCTTCCCCCAGGGCGCGGCCACAGGCCGAGCAGGTTTCAAAATCCGGCAGAAAACCACCCAACCGCACCATCCAGTAATCGAAATAGAGCAGCGGGCGGTTGACTTCCCCGGAGTGCTTGAGCGCCCGCAGCACGGCCAGCAACAGGCGGAAGATCCGCTCGTTCACCTCGCGTTCCGGCAGCAGCCGGTCGCCCACCTCGGCGAGGAATTGCGCCGCAAGCTGCACGCGGTAGTCCTTCTGCATGTCGAAGAACGACTCGATGATCTCGACGGAATTCAGGTGCAGCAGGTCGCGGTTTTCACGCTCGAAGATCCAGAGCCGCACATAGCTGAGGGGTTCGAGCGTACCGCCGTAGCGGCTTTTGGTGCGCAAGGCGCCTCGGGCCACGGCCCGCAAGCGGCCCAATTGCCGCGTAAAAAGCGAAGCTATCTTGTCAGCTTCACCCAGGCGGTAGGTTCGGAGAACGATGGCTTCCGTTTCGCGCAGAGGCATTCGATGGCCAATGTCGACGCGCCGACAAAACCAAAAGGTTAGCACAAAAGTCGTCAGTTGTCAGTTTTCAGTCATCGGCAAGACCCCTGTGTGCGGGGCCCTTTTACTGACAACTGAAAGCTGATGACTGACAACTTTCTTCGGTTGTGGAAATCTTTGAGACTTTTGTGGATAACATATTATGTTAACCGCAACGGCCCGCGATAACACATTATCAGACATGCCTGTGCAAAACTCGCGCTCCCTCGCTGCCTTGAAGCAATCGGTAGCGCCCCGTGATTGACCGCCGCAGTAACGGGATTCTTTCACAGTTTCCCTGCCCCGAGTGCATGCACCATTCACGAGGAATGACACCCGGTTAGTCGGGCATTATCCGAAATTTGGGGGATTAGGTCGGATTTGACTTTTGACCTACGCTGCCGATAATAGTTGGGTACTGTGACAGAGACCAAGAAGATTTTTGGAGCCGGGAAGCAATGCCCGGCTCTTTCGTTTTCACCCCAGTTCAAATGGGGACATTTCCCGCAACATCACGCCTGCGACTACTCACGGTTAGCCCGTGCCGGCGCCTGCTACGAAAGGTCTTGCAGCGCTGCCTTGTTGCTCTGGTAGGGCTGGAAGCCGACGCCCCAATCCACGCCGAAGACTTCCCTCAGGAAAAAGATTTTCCCCAATCTATTAAGACTTCCCTTCCCTTCTCGAGCTATTTTTGCCGCTGGAGTTCGAAGGTTTCCACTTTCTCCTGGCCCTTCTCCCGCCAAGTCCAATGCTGAGTCACGTGGTCGGCATCCTTCCAGATGATCGAGTGGGCGTGCATGTGTCCAGCGTCAGGGCCGGAAAGGTTGGTGGCGTCGACAAACGTAAACTTAATGGCGCGCGGACTGCTGGTGGAAGCGTCAGCCCGCAGGCGGGGCTGATTGTTGGCCGTGCAGAAATGGGTCATCATCAGGTGGTCGCCGTCCAAGTAATAAAGCGTGACCATCTGGGGTTCGGAGCCCGCTTCAATCGACTCCATAACGGCAGTGCCCCCGGAAACCAACTTATAATTGATGTGAACCGGGCTGCCGTCCGACGCCTTCCCCTGCCAGTTACCGGCCAGCGACTTGATCTTGTCGAATTCCGGTTGGGATTTGCTCGTAGCCAAGCCCACAGCGACAACTGAGATCAACGCCATAAACAAAACCAGGAATTGTCGAATGTTCCGCATGGGATTCTCCTTTTCATGGATTTTCACAGCAATTGCTCACGAAAGCCATCGAAATAAAGCACAGCCCTTCCCCTCTCATGCAGAATTTCTTATCTCCGAAAGGGCGGTTGTTGCGAATGTTTCCCGTGGGGGACAGCCCCAGATGTGGAATGTCTGTAGACCCCGGCGTCCTCTATTGGTAATATGTCGTCGTTTTGCGCGTGCCCCGAGGCCTTGCGAGACCCGCCCATCGGCAACATCCCAAGGCCTGAGGCAGGAGGAAAACCATGAAGCGCTCGGAAATAAATGCCATCATGAGTGAGGCCGATCAATTCATCCGGCAACGCGGCTTCTATCTTCCACCTTTCGCCTATTGGACTCCGGCGGAGTGGAGAAGCAGGGGCGAAGAAGCCCGGGAGATCGTCGAGAATCAAATGGGCTGGGACATCACCGATTTCGGATGGGGCCGGTTCGACACCTTGGGATTGTTCCTATTCACCCTCCGCAACGGCAGTCTGGATGAAATGCGGGTCAAGCAGGGCAAGCTTTATTGCGAGAAGCTGATGATCGTGGGCGTGGATCAAGTGACGCCCATGCACTTCCATTGGAACAAGGTTGAGGACATCATCAATCGCGGCGGGGGGAAGTTGGTCATCCAGTTGTACAACGCCAATGACGAAGAGGGATTGGCGGACTCCACCGTCGTCGCCAGCCTCGACGGCGTCAAGCGCCAAGTGAAGGCGGGGGACGTGGTGCGGCTGGCCCCCGGGGAAAGCATCACGCTTCCGCCGCGTCTCTATCACAAGTTCTGGGGGGCGGAGGATCGCGTCCTGGTGGGGGAGGTGTCCCTGGTGAATGACGATCAGAACGATAACCGCTTCTACGAAACCATTGGCCGCTTCCCAGCGATCGATGAGGACGAGGAACCCCTCCACCTGTTGGTCACGGACTACCCCAAGTACTATCGGGTGATCGGGTGATCGTGAGAACAAAGAGCGATGAGCTTCGAATTTGTTTCCGTTCATCCGAATCAGGCGCTCATCTGATCTCCCGATTCGAGTGATCGGGTGAACATTCTATCGGGGCATGATCGTGGGGTGCGGAATGTTCGACAAGCATCATTCGTTGCGTCGCAGAAAAACCCATGGGGAAAATAAGCCGGGAATGGCACGAGGCTTTTCTCGTGCACCCGACCCCCCGGTCACCGGATCATCAGATCACCCGATCACCCGATCACCCGATCACCCGATCTCTGGAATTGCCTGCGGGGGCATTTGGGTGGTCGATCTGGTCAAAGTGATCGACCTCTATCCCCGCGAGAACTCGATCGCGTACATCTCCGAAGCGTCCCGCGGCGGCGGTGGCTGCGGCCACAATGTGGTCATCAACCTGGCGAGGTTTGACGCGAGCCTGCCGCTCTATGCCCTCGGCGTCATCGGCAACGACGCTTACGGCGACTACCTGGTGGAGGAGTGCCGCCGCTTCCCCCACGTCAACGTCGATCAACTGCGCCGCACGGACCTTGACGCCACGTCCTACACCGACGTTTTCAGCATCAAGGCCAGCGGACGCCGCACCTACTTTCATTACCCGGGAACCAACCGTTTGTTCCAACCCGCGCACGTCGATCTGGACAGCCTGCCCGTCAAGATGTTCCACTTGGGCTACTTGCTTTTGATGGACGCCATGGATCAACCCGACGCGCAGTTTGGAACCGTGGCAGCGCGTTTCCTGGCGCAACTGCAAAGCCGGGACATCCGAACCTCGATCGATCTGGTCTCGGAGGACAGCCAACGCTTTACTCACATTGTGCCGCCCGCGCTGAAATATACCGATTACTGCATCATCAACGATTGGGAGGCGGAGAAGCTGGCGGGCATCCCCCTGCGGGTGGGGGGCAAGCTGCTTCCCGAAAATCTGGGCAAGATCGGGGCGACCCTTCTCGGGTTCGGAGTTAAAGATCTGGTGGTCATTCACTTCCCCGAGGGCGGTTATCTCCTTTCCAAAGAGGGGGCGGAGCTCCTGCAACCTTCGCTGGACCTTTCCGATGACTACATCGTGGGCAGCACCGGCGCCGGTGATTCCTTCTGCGCGGGCATTCTCTACGGGTTATATCAAGGCTGGAATCATGACCGGACCCTGCGCTTCGCCACCTGCGCCGGCGGGATGAACTTGAGCGACTTGACCACCACGGGCGGAATCCAGTCGTGGCAGGAAATCCTTCGCATGGAGGAGAGATTCCCCTACCGGAAGAGTGTGGCCTAGGGTCAATACTGTTCACTTAAGCTGACCGTCCCCAATATTCGACCCCCTCACCCACCGCCTTGCGGTCCCCCCTCTCCCCCAAGGGGGAGAGGGAAGTAAATTCAAAACAACACATCCCTTTGACCCCCAAGAGGGAGAGGGCAGAAATCTTCAGGGGTCAGCTCTCAGTGGTCAGCACCCTCTCCTTGTTGGGGCAGAGAGACTCAT
>JBEKAD010000076.1:0-12319 GCA_050018435.1 Terriglobia bacterium | reverse complement strand
CTTGTCACTCGTCACTTGCCACTGTCCTTCTCAGCTGCGGCGAAAAGAATCTAGGCGCCAGCAATCTTCGCTCTCTTGATGGCGGAGGATGTAAATATTGCCATCATCCGCCCTGACTTTGAAGCATTGGTACCCTACACCATACCACTGGTCCAGGACTTCCTTAACTTCATACTTGGGCGCGCCCGCCTTACCCGGAAAGGCAAAGCGCAATGGACGCTCGTCCGCACGGTAGCCGGAATAGCACTCCACTTTGAGTTCAATGTCCATGGAAGGAGTCAGGAGCCAGGAGTCAGAAGTCCGTTCCTTTTATTCCGGCAACTGACTTCTGACTCCTGGCTCCTGGTTGTTGCTAACCGCCGATGGGCAGCGCAGCCTCACGCAGGAATTTGGCCGACTCTTCCGGAGGCGTGGGATTGATATAGAAACCCGTGCCCCACTCGAATCCGGCCACCTTGGTGAGTTTGGGCATGATCTCCATGTGCCAGTGATAATAATCCTGGGCGGCTTCCCCAATTGGAGAGGTGTGGACAATACAGTTATACGCGGGAAAATCCAGCACGCGGTCCAGACGCGTGAGCATGTCCTTGAGCAGGGGAGCAAGTTGCTCAAACTCGCGCTTTTGGGACTCCTCAAAGGCACACTGGTGCGTTTTGGGAATAATCCACATTTCGAAGGGAAATCGCGGGGCAAAGGGGGCCAGGGCCACGAACCCATCATTTTCAGAGATCAACCGGACCTTGCTTTCGGTTTCCTGCCGGATGATGTCGCAAAAAATACAGCGCTCCTTGAAGTTATAGTGCTCGCGCGCGCCTTCCACTTCCTCGGTCACGCGCTTGGGAACCACCGGCAACGCAATCAGTTGGGAATGGGTGTGTTCCAGGGAAGCGCCGGCGGCGTCGCCGTGGTTCTTGAAAATCAGGATGTACTTGAAGCGGCGGTCCTTCTTCAGGTCGATGATGCGGTCGCGATAGGCCCAGAGCACATCTTCCACCTGGCGCGCCGGCAGGGAGGCCAGGGTCAATTCGTGCTTGGGCGTTTCGATAATGACCTCGTGCGCGCCGATGCCGTTCATCTTGTCGTAAAGGCCTTCCCCCTGCCGATTCAGTGAGCCTTCAATCCCCAGGGCGGGAAACTTGTTCGCCACTACGCGGAGCGACCAGCCGGGAGTATTGGGGCTGCTGCCGTCGCTGCGATAAGCGAGAATTTCCGGCGGGGTCTTGGATTCATTCCTATAACAAAACGGGCAGAAACCTGAGCCGCGAATCTGCACCTTATCGCGAACAAAATCCGTCGGCCGCTTGGCCCGGTCCGTGGCGATAATGACCCAACGGCCGGTAACGGGGTCTTTTCTCAGTTCAGGCAAAGCAAATACTCCTTAGCTTTCAGCTATCAGCTATCGGCTTTCAGCTTGGTTAGTAGCTGAAGGCTGATTGTCTTCTGCTGGTCACTCGTCACTTGTCACTTGTCACTGCTCCTAGGCTTTGAAAGCATCCTTGATCAGCCGAACCTGGAGGCCGGCCTCGGAGTCCCATGCGACGCTCGCGATGTCGAACCGGTAGCTCAACGGCTTTCGGGGAAGGCGGCGGAGATATTCGTTTGCAGCCCTGGCAATGCGCTTTTGTTTCGCCTTGGAAACGGCCGCCTCCGGCGGGCCGGCGTCTGCGGTCATCCGGGTTTTTACTTCCACAAACGACAGAACAGGGCCATCCCAACCAACCAAGTCAAGCTCCCCGGCGCCCGAGCGGGCGGGGCGATTTCGCGCCACAATCGTGTAACCGGCCTGGCGCAGGTACCAATACGCCAGGGTTTCGCCGCGCGCGCCCGTTTTCAAATGCTCCGCTTCGCTGGAGGCGGGTGGCGCGTGGGCGACAAAACGCGCGCGTTGGCGTTCCTTCCAGATCAACACTTGATACACGAGCTGCGCTAAAATGCCCATAGCTTTTCAGTTTCAGGGTTCAGGTGTCAGGGGTCGGGTGTTAGGTGTCAGGGGAACTAGTGAATAGTGAATGGTCTAATGAGATAGCGTTTTCACCATTCACTATTTACTATTCACCATTCGCCGTCACCCTGACACCTGACACCTAGCACCTGACACCTCGACTAGTGTTCCACCTCCGCGATGCAGCGATCCAGCGTATCGACGGCAAAATCCGCCTGCTCGCGATCGATCACCAGCGGCGGACTCAGCCGGATGGTGCTCTCACCGCAGCCCAGCACAAGTAAACCGAGCTCAAACGCTCGTTCGATCACCCGCCCGCGCGCTTCCGGATTCGGCTCGCGCAGATCCTGGCTCTTGACCAACTCGACGCCAATCATCAACCCGCGGCCACGCACCTGGCCGACGATTCGATGCTTGTGCGGCCAATCGACGATTCTTCCCATGAGGTACTCGCCCAAACGCGCCGCATTCGCGATGTACTTCTCTTCCAAGAGGCGGATGGTTTCCAGCGCCGCCGCGCAGGCGACGGGATTGCCTCCAAAGGTCGAGGCATGCGCGCCCGGCCCCCAGTCCATCAGTTCCGCGCGCGCCACCGTCACCCCCAGCGGCAAGCCGGAGGCAATGCCCTTGGCCGTTACCAGGATGTCCGGCACGACGCCCACGTGGTCGCAGGCCCACATTTTCCCGGTCCGCCCCATTCCGCACTGAACTTCGTCAAAGATCAGAAGGATTCCGTACCTGTCGGCAAGTTGCCGCAGATGGTCGAGGAATCGGGGAGGCGGAATCACGTAGCCGCCTTCACCCTGAATCGGTTCCACCACGATGGCCGCTACTTCCTCGGGCGGCACCGACGTCTTGAACATTTGCCGTTCGATCAGGTCGGAGCAGACGCAATCGCAAACGCAGTCCGCTGCGCGGTGACCTTGCGGGCAGCGATAAGGATTGGCATACGGCACGTGATCGATACCCGAAAGAAGCGGGCCGAAGCCGCGCCGCTGAACCGTCTTGCTGGCCGTGAGCGAAAGCGCGCCGAAGGTCCGCCCGTGAAACGAGCCGAGAAAAGCGATGAACCGGTGGCGCTTGGTGTGGTAGCGCGCCATCTTCATTGCCGCTTCCATGGCTTCGGTGCCGGAATTGCCGAAGACGACGCGCTTGGGAAACGTTCCCGGTGTGATCCGGGCCATCTTTTCCGCCAATTGCGCCAGCAGCGGGTAGTAGAAATCCGTCCCCGACATATGGATCAGGGTCTCGGCCTGCTTCTGGATCACGCGCACAACCTCGGGGTGGCAATGCCCGGTCGAGACCACGGCAATCCCCGCGGAAAAATCCAAAAACAAGTTGCCATCAACGTCCTCAATGATTGCGCCCTGCCCGCGCTGGGCGACCAGTGGATAGTCGCGGGTATAGGAAGGCGAAACGAATTGCTTGTCGAGCGCCAGGATTTTCTGCGCCTCGGGCCCCGGAAGCGGCGTCGAAATGTGCGGCAGTTTGGTTTCCATCAAGTCTCCCCTCTCCGCTGCTCTGCGCAGCGTTGTGCTGGTTTCGTGATCCTTCGGTGAGGAGATAGCGGAGAGGATTAATCGCCCCCAAACAGGTTGGGCCGAGCCAATAACGGAAGCCTGATTCGCAAATTCCGCATAGTCACTTCCGCTTCCAACGCGCTCCTGCTTTCGTATCTTCCAGTATAACACCGGCCTTGAGCAAATTCGCTCGAATCTCATCAGAGCGGGCGTAGTCGCCCCCACGCCGGGCGGCGGCGCGCTCCGCAATCAGTTTTTCAATCTCTTCATCACTCAGGGTTTCGACAAGCCCGGAGCTCGGTAGGCCGCTACCCATTCCCGGCGTTACCGTCTCCGCGCTCGCCACCGCGGGGGAATCCACCGCTGTCGCCGAGGGCTGGACGAAACCAAACTTCACCAGCTTGGCGTGGTCATCATCGTCGAGCACGGCGAAAATCCGGTCCCAGCGCTGCAAAGTGTCGATGAAGGCGCCGCGGTCTGCGTCGCGGAATTCCCCTCGGTCCATCGCGGTGTTGCCGTCACGGACCATATCGAAAATCGCGCCGAGCGCTTCCGCCGTGTTCAGGTTGTCATCGAGCGCCGCTTCAAATCTCTGCCGCGCCTCTTGCGCGCGATTTTGCAGGGTCAAGCTCTCCCCTGCCGGGAAACTCTCCTTGGTCAGGCGGAAGCGGAAATTTCGCAGCCGCTCGATCGACTGCTGCGCCTGGTGCAGTCCGTCAAAAGTGAAATTGAGCGGTTTGCGGTGGGGCACGGAAGTCAGAAGATAGCGGACCGCCGAGGGCTTATAACCTTTATGGATCAGGTCGCGAAGCGTGTAGAAGTTGCCGAGTGATTTCGACATCTTCTCGCCGTTGACGATCAGGTGCTCGGCGTGCATCCACACCTTGACGAAAGGCTTGCCCGAGGCGGCTTCACTTTGCGCGATTTCGTTTTCGTGATGGGGAAAGATCAGGTCGCTGCCGCCGGAGTGGATGTCGAAAGTCTCGCCCAGGTATTTCATCGACATGGCGGAGCACTCGATGTGCCAGCCGGGCCGGCCGGGACCGAAGGGCGTTTCCCAGAAAGGCTCGCCTTCTTTCGCCGCTTTCCAGAGCACGAAGTCGCGGGCATTCTCCTTATCGTATTTATCCGAGTCCACGCGGGCGCCCGCGCGCACGCCGGAAAAATCCACATGCGTTAATTGGCCATAGGGCGGGAAGGCGGCGACCTTAAAGTAGATCGACCCTTCGCTCGAATAAGCAAAACCCTTATCGACGAGCGCCTGAATGAGCTTCACCATTTCCGGGATGTGGTCCGTGGCGCGAACCAGAAACTCCGGCTCCTCCAGGTTCAGGAGTTGGCGATCGACGAGGAAGGCCTCGATGTACTTGTCGGTATAGGCTCGGAGCGGCATCCCCGCCGCCTGGGAATTGCGGATGGTGTTGTCATCAACGTCCGTGAGGTTGACGACGTGCCGAAGTTCGTAACCGGCGTACTTCAGGTACCGGCGAAGAACATCCTGAAAAAGGAAGGTGCGGTAGTTGCCGATGTGGGCGAAGTCGTAAACGGTGGGGCCGCAGCCATACATGCGGACGGTGTTGCCTTCGAGAGGCTTGAAGTCCTCGATCTGGCGAGTCAACGTATTGTAAAGGCGTATGGGCATCAGGTTGATAATTCCGTGATCCGGTCAAACGAGCAATTCTATGGGCTGGCTCGATTCCAAGTCAAGAAAAGACCAGCGAGGGAAACCTGTGTGAAGAAACGTGCCTCCGAGCTGGCGGAAGGCAGAAAAGCGATGCCCCTTTACGATCTGATCGGAATGTTTCAAAATACGCCTCCGAGGGGTACACTTCCGCCACCGCGACGGGATGCAGGCGTTGGTGATCTTTCTAACCGTTCGAATTCGCAAGGCAAAGGAGTGGGCATGAGGAAACGATGGATCCAAGGTTTTGTGGTCTTTGTTTGGCTGATATTCCTGGTGGGGCTCGTCCCCTCGCAGACGCTTACGCAGCCCAAGTCGAACCCACCGGGCGGGTCACGCGCCCTGGCGACGGCAAGCCCCATCGCAACTCCCGAAGAGGTGGGCCTGTCATCCGAACGCCTGGAGCGGATTACCAGCGCCATTCAGAAAAGCGTTGATGATGGGCGCATCTCCGGCGGTGTCAGCCTGGTCGCACGGCATGGCAAGGTCGCTTACTTCCGAGCGGTGGGAATGGCTGACCGCGATGCCCGCAAGCCCATGCGAACGGACAGCATCTTCCGCATCTGCTCGATGTCGAAGCCCATCACCAGCGTTGCGGTGATGATCCTTTACGAAGAAGGCCGCTTCGCGCTGAGCGATCCCGTCTCCGACTATCTGCCGGAATTCAAGCACATGAAAGTTCTCGACCCGCCGTGGCCGCAGGACAAGTCTTCGCCGCCGGGAGCGCTGGTGGATGCCAAGCATCCGATCACGATCTTTCAACTCCTGACGCACACCGCCGGGCTGACCTACCCGTGGAATCGCCGGGTCGGCAAGGCCTATCGCGAAGCGAGTGTGGGCAGCGGCCTCAAGCAGCAGGAGGGAACGATCGGCGAGGCGGTGAAGAGGCTGGCGACCATCCCTCTGCTGTTCCAGCCCGGAGACTACTGGGAATACAGCTTGGCGGATGACGTGCTGGGCCGCCTGGTGGAAGTAGTCTCGGGGATGCCCTTCGATAAGTTCCTTCAGGAACGCCTCTTCCAACCCTTGGGGATGAAGGACACCTATTTCTTCCCGCCGGCGGAGAAAGTCCCACGGCTTGCCACCGCCTACGCCTACGACGCGCAAAAGGGGCTGCATCCGATTCTTGACAATCAAGTGCTCGAGGAAGGCGGGTTGCCGTATACGGCGGACTATCCTTATCGCGGCCCACATACCTATTTCTCCGGGGGCGGGGGGCTCTGCTCCACGGCTGAGGACTACTACCGCTTCTGCCAAATGATGCTCGACGGCGGCGAACTGAACGGGGTGCGCATCCTCAGCCGCAAGTCCGTGGAGTTGATGTCCCAGAATCACGTGCAAGGCAAACCCGACGGCAACGGTTACGGCCTGGGATTTGGAACCACCAGCGAGCCCCAGCAACTGAAGGAGCTCGGCTCGGTAGGCACATATTATTGGGGCGGGTTTTATTACACCTCTTTCGTGATCGACCCCAAAGAGGATCTAATCGCCATCTTTATGGGGCAAATTAATCCCGCCGAAGGACTGGATCTTGCCTCCAAGGCCATAACGCTGGCTTACCAGGCGATCAAAGATTGAGCAAGCGTAGAGCGGACCTGTTTTGCTAGGCCCGCGGTCTCTCGCCCCGTAGATTGCAGCGTCATTTGACTCGCCTGACTATTTCTGGAACGTGCTGAGTCAGCAACTGCTCGAATGCTTGCTGTTGTTCTGCACTCTGAAACACTCTCTTCGGAATTACCGTGAAATAACGTGAGGCGTAGTAGAGTACATAGGAATAGATATCAACCAGCGCCCGCGAGTAAGTGCTCCACTGGAGTTTTGAGTCGATGTGCGCCGTGCGGATAGGCCGCAGATCCCAATCATGGAAGTCTGTGCAACGCTTGCTGAGCCGAAAATCATCAAACTTCGAACTCACTTCGAGGTACGCCTGACGTTCGAATAATGGATTGCAGTGTCCCGATGCGGAGTTCCTTATGATCCGGGACGGGGACGGTTACCGTACCTTCAGGCACGGTTTTCTGCATTACGATGTGGCTTCCGCGTCTCCGAACCTCCACGAAGCCGTGCCGAGCTACAATCGCACAAACCTCTTTGCCTGAGAGGACACGCAGCTTACCCAGTGGCAACCTCCACTTGGGTGACGTATACGTCGCCATGGAGGCGTTGCTTTACCTCTTCGGGAGAAGCGCATTCGAAAAACAACTCCAGTGCTTCCCGTAGATTGTCCCGGGCCTGCTCAATACTGTCTCCTTGGCTGGCAATATCCATCTCCGGGCACAGCGCCACATAGCCATCACCTTCAGCTTCGATAATCGCCGTCAGCTTCATCAATTGACCTCCACCCAAAAAGCCCCTTAACTCGGCATTCAAAGCGTAGTATATCAAAGCTCCCCCGTTCCGTGAGTCAGCTAACGATCGCGGCGACTCACGGCACGATTGTGGCGCCGGTCTCTGCGTTCGCCGCCTCGTTTGGTCCGCCATGCACGCGCGCGAGCGGTGGATAATGAATTCGAGTAGAATTCCGCACGAAGCATAACGTGAGAGATGCCTCGCCTCGGGCGGAAGATTCCGCCCCAGGGGTGGCGCGAACTAAAACCCAAGGAGCATGAAGATGACGAATGCCGATTCACCTTTTCTCGGCCGTCGCGAGATGGCCAAGAGCGCTTTGTTCGGTGGCGCTTCATTTCTATTGGGTGCGCAGGGCCCCGCGCGGGGGGAAGGGCCAACCGCCAGCCAGGAACACCTCAACGTGCGCGAGTTTGGCGCCACCGGCGACGGCAAAACGGACGACACGAAGGCCATTCAACGCGCCCTGGATGCCGCGGGGGAAGTGCGGGGAGCAGTATTCGTGCCGCCCGGCGTGTACCTTTGCGCGGAACTCCAGCTGCGGCCGAACACCGCCTTAGTGGGCGTCCCAACCTGGGATTATCGCGGACCCGGCGGAACGGTTCTGCGGCTCTCAAGTGGCGCTGCCAAGTGCCTCCTTAACATCGCGGGAGCGGCGGGCGCCACGATGGACGGGCTGGCGTTCGATGGCGCCGGCTTGGGAAAGGGCATTCACGGAATCTTTCTCGACAAGCCGGATTATGGGAATCTCCTGGACGCCTTCCGCATCGAGCGCTGCCAAGTGGCGCGCTTCACGGGCGACGGAGTAAACCTTAAGCACGCCTGGGTCTTCTCCGTCCGGCACTCGATGTTGGCCCGTAACCTGGGAGACGGCCTGAGCTTACATGGTTGGGATGGGTTCCTGAGCGACAACTGGTTTTCCGGCAACCAGCGCGCGGGCTTCGCGGCGCGCGACGAAAATGCTTCCGTGACCTTCACTGCCAATCGCGTGGAATGGAATGGACAGGAAAACATTTTGATCACCGGTGGTGACGGCTACCAGATCACCGGAAATTTTCTTGACCGCGCAGGGACCTGTGGGATCGCCTTGCGCAACGGCCGCCGCCGTTGCTTTCAGATGACCGTGACCGGGAATTACTTCAAGCGCAGTGGCAAGCGGGCGGACGCCGCCAGCCACGATTCATCTCATATTTTGATTGAGGGAGCAGAGGGCGTCACCTGCGTGGGCAACAATCTCCACGTCGTGCGCGATGATAACGGCACGGGAGTGTGGAGTCCTGCTTACGGCATCGTCTGCAAAAACCTTGAGAACTGCGTCATCGCGAACAACGTGCTGCATGAAGGCGCCCTGCGGCAACTCATTGTAGACCTGGGCGGCCACGGCGAAGGCGTGGTGCTCAAGGACAATCCGGGGAGCCTGTTCAAGGTCCCAGAGTAACCTCCGTAACCCTATAGCCCGCTCAGAGGGCGATAGATCGTAGCCCCGGCGGAAGTATCAATTGCCAATCCGCAGGCGGAGCAATATACTTCGCTTGTTCCTCGCTCCGTAAGTCTTCAGGTATCGAACACGGGTATTTTTCTCACCGATTTGTCATGCCACTCATGGACCCGCTGGAGGTGACCTTTGAACTACCCACCGTCTTCCATCGCGCGTCGCAGCCGCGATTGGGCGCTTTGCTTATTGATCATTTTAGTTTGGGGAGTTGCTCCCGGTCTCGCGCAGGTCTCTGCACCTTCCGGCCCTTATTCTTTTGTGAGTGATTCCGATGGCGGAAAGGCCGGCAAAGGGAGCTTCGTAACGCTTACGTTTACTAACAGCGGCGCCGCCATCTTCAACGCCGTCAAGCCCGGCGAAAATTTCATCGACAACGGTACCTACAGAGTTGCGGGCGGGTCCATCACCATCTCGCTCCCGCAACTCGGGATCAGCGTTACCAACCAACCTTACACCCTTACTGGTACGACATTGGTCCTTCCCTTCAAAGTTTTCTCCGAGGGAGAGGGAACTTCCACGTGGGTAGGTCCTAGTCCGGGCGGCGGCAACAAGCAGCCAGGCACGGGTCCTGGCACGGGCACTGGCCCCGGTCCTGGCCCCGGTCCCGGCCCTGGTCCTGGTCCTGGCCCCGGTCCCGGCCCCGGTCCTGGTCCTGGCCCCGGTCCTGGTCCTGGCCCCGGTCCTGGCCCCGGTCCTGGCCCCGGTCCCGGCCCCGGCCCTGGACCTGGCCCTGGACCCCTGCCTTTGCCAGATCAGGCATCCCTGACGAAGCTCGCCGGCGTGTGGCAGGGCTGGGGAGCGAGCTACGAAGTGCGTTTTCGCCGGAAGAATATGATGAGCGTGGCGGTGAAGCACGCAACGCTTTTCACCATTGGGGTGAATGACCGCGGTGAAATCGATGGGGGAGGAGTCATCGCCTACGATATGGATCCTGACCTTTGCGGTGTCGCCAATCTGGTGAAGTACACCAATATGGGCATCAACATCCTGGCCAAGCTTCCGGAGTTTTACAACTTGAGCAAGGAGATTGGTGAAGCCTACAAACTCACCGGTGAAGGTTCCGCCCTGATGAAGGAGGCAGCGGCAAAGGAGGCCGCCAACGAGGTCGCCAAGGAAGGTGCGGAGGAGGCGGCCAAGGAGGGGAAAGAGTTCCTCCACGAGGCCAATCATTTCGTCGCCAATGCCTTCGCCAACATTCTGAAAGAAAAATTCAAGGGCTACGGCGCCCATATGATCGAGAAAATGGGTGAAGACGACAAGGAAGAAAACGAGGAAAGAAAACGCGCCGGGTGCACTTCCGTAGGGCCGGGGACCCTGGGTGAAGCCTCCGCGCAAGTGGGCGCCTCCGCCGTGGAATCGCTGCCCGTGGGACCCAACATGCCGATGGGTGTGCCCATGATCCCGGGAGTGACGCAAGTGCAGTACAACTACAAAGGGCTTGAACACGGCCCGGAAGAGCGGCTTTACAATATCAAGGGTAACATCGGCATGTGGAACGGCGAGACTCGCATGGTCCTGAAGCAGTCGGGCGACGTGTTCGAGGGCGACAAAAACCTGATCGTGCAGTACCAGGTGAATTATAAAACGGAGAAGCAGCCTTTCCCCGCCTGGAGTCCTTTCACCAATCAACCGGGGGTTATTTGGATCAGCAACGGTCCCAAGACCCAGAAGCCGCCAGAGGCAGTCGTGCAACTCGCGCAGAAGATGGGGACCAGCCTTTCCGCTGCGGATGGCAGTGCGTTCGCCTACGTTGAAGACACGGGAACGCATCGGAATGGAGTAAAGCCCTGGGAAGAATACGAATACGTATGGTTCGTCCAGAAACTGGACAACCAGAAAACCATCCAGGACTTCGCCCAAGGCGCCAAGCAGTAAGTGGTGATGCTTCGCCCCCGGCTGAAAATACCGCCGCAGGAGGGGCGCGGACCAAAACCCAAGGAGCATGATTATGTCGAATACGGATTTACCTTTTCTCAACCGCCGCGAAATGGCCAGGAGCACTTTACTCGGTGGCGCTGCATTTCTATGGGGCGCGCCGAGCACGGCGCGGGCGGAAGGACAGGCCGCGAGCCAGGAACACCTCAACGTGCGCGAGTTTGGCGCCACCGGCGACGGCAAAACGGACGACACGAAGGCCATTCAACGCGCCCTGGATGCCGCGGGGGAAGGGCGGGGAGCAGTATTTGTCCCGCCCGGCGTGTACCTTTGCGCGGATCTCCAGATGCAGCCGAACACCGCCTTGGTGGGCGTCCCGACGTGGAATTATGGCGGACCCGGCGGAACGATTTTTCGGCTTGCAAGTGGCTCTGCCAAGTGCCTCCTGAACATCGCGGGGGCTGCGGGCGCCACGATGGATGGGCTGGCGTTCGATGGCGCCGGCTTGGGAAAGGGCATTCACGGAATCTTTCTCGACAAGCCAGACTATGGGAAGCACGAGGACGCCTTCCGCATCGAGCGGTGCCAGGTGGCGCGCTTCACGGGCGACGGAGTGAACCTCGCGCATGCCTGGTGCTTCTCCGTCCGGCACTCGATGCTGGCCTTTAACCAGGGGGATGGCCTGAGCCTACGGGGTTGGGATGGGTTCCTGAGCGACAACTGGTTTTCCGGCAACCAGCGCGCGGGCTTTGGGGCGCGCGACGAAAATGCTTCCGTGACCTTCACCTGCAATCGCGTTGAATGGAATGGACAGGAAAACCTTTTGATCACCGGCGGTGACGGCTACCAGATCACCGGGAATTTCTTTGACCGCGCGGGGACCTGCGGAATCGCTCTACGCAACGGCCGCCGGCGTTGTTTTCAGATGACCATAACCGGAAATTACGTCAAGCGGAGCGGCGAGCGGGCGGACGGCGCAAGCTACGATTCAGCTCATATTTTGATGGAGGGAGCAGAGGGCGTCACCTGCGTCGGCAACAACCTCCACGTGGGGCGCGACGACGGCGGTCGGGGAGTGTGGAGTCCTGCCTACGGCATCGTGTGCAAAAACCTTGAGAACTGCGTCATCGCGAACAACGTGCTGCATGAAGGCGCCCTGCGGCAACTCATCGTAGACCTGGGCGGTCACGGCGAAGGCGTGGAGCTCAAGGATAATCCGGGGAGCTTGTTCAAGGTCCCAGGGTAACCTTTGAAACCGTCTCGTTCACATTCTTCAAAGCCCGCCCCCTCGTCGCAGAGAGACTTGTGATTACAGCACCAACGCTAAGAATTCCTCTTCCCTCGCCCCCTTGGGGGAGCTGATCGTGTCCCACATCTTTTGCTGGACACCGGGGGTGCTGATGCTGCTGATGCCCAATCGAGCCCCAAAGGGGCGAACTACCTCAGCCCAGGCCAACGGC
>JBEKAD010000075.1:0-12344 GCA_050018435.1 Terriglobia bacterium | reverse complement strand
GTACAAAGGGCTGGGCTGGTCAAGTTTCGACTGGGACGGTCCCATGAGCGGGATTTACACCATGACTTCGCCCGACGGACTGCATTGGACGCACAGCCCCGAGCCCATCGTTCACTTTCATCCTCGCCAAGGCACGAATGACCTGGGCCCCATCGGCGATGCCCAGGCGCTCATGATTGACACGGCCCGGCGGAGGTACGTTGCCCTTTTGCGGGCTTCGCCCAACCGTAAGATGAGTGTCAGCACGGACTTCATAAACTGGTCAGACCCCCGCGTGTGTCTTAAGGCTCGGGAAGGGCAGGAGGGGAACACCATTTACAACCACGTGGGATTTAACTGTGGAGATCGCTACCTGGGATTCCTGACTTACTTCTCGCGTGACCCGCACAACCCCCTGCTGACAATTCGCCTGCTCTCCAGCCGGGACGGGGATAACTGGGAGCAACTTGAAACCGGACGCCCGTTGATTGATGTGGGCGAGGTCGGCGATTGGGATCGGTTCACCCTCATGCTTACCGGCGCGCCACCGATCCGGGTGGGCGACAAGCTATATATTTACTATCGTGGTATGGCTGTCCGTCATAAGCCTTATGAGGGCAAGGATTCAGGAACGGCAGGAGGCGGCATCGGACTTGCCACCTTGCGCGTCGATGGTTTTGCCTCTCTTAACGCTAATTATGAAGGCGGTAAGGTGACGACGGCGCTCTTCATCACGCAGGGGAAGGAACTTCACGTCAACGCCAAGGCCGACGTAGGGCAGCTCCAGGTCGAGGTCTTGGATGCGCAAAGTTTTCCGATTCCGGGGTTCACCCGCGACGACTGCGAACCCATGCACGCCGACAGTTGCGACAGCGCCGTGCGGTGGAAAGAAAACACCTCCGTGGGGAAACTGCAAGGCCGGCCAATCCGATTGAGGTTTTATTTGCAGAACGCCCGGTTCTATTCGTACAGGATCGTTGCTTGACGAATGCGCTCGGATTCCGCCAACCGAGGTGAGGCAGGTGGTGGATGGGGAAGATCCCCACCTACCACCTACGACCTACCACCTTAACGTTGTTAATATTGCGGGCGAATGCGGATGTTTCCGCTAAAGGATGTCAGCTCGACGGTGGCCTTGCCGGTGTTGTATGTTCCCAGTAGGCTTTTCCTTGCATCCCGAGATGAAGCTGACTCGCGCCGGCGGGTCATGGGCATGGTGTTGATCACTTTGCCCTTCGAGGTTGTGGCGCTCAACTCGTAAGAAGCTGAAGGCGGGCAGACGATATCCACGTCGCCGCTGTAGGCGGAGAGAATATAGTCGCCGCGGTCCATAAAATCGCCTTCATAGAGGATGCGCCCGGAGGTAGTGGTGCCATGCAGCCGGGTGGTGGTGGGCGAAACAAAGTGCAGATTGCCGGTGACGGAGACCGCTTCCACGTTGCCGGAGGGCCGGATGACTTCGATATCCCCTGCCACGGAACGGACCGAGAGATGACCGGAGTAATCGCGGATGGAGATGTCGCCACCCACCGATTCCACGGAAGCATCCGCCTGCATTCCCTCCACCACGATTTTTCCCCGAGGGTTGCGGATTTCCAGGCTGGCGCCGGCGGGCACATCCAAGGTGTAATCGGCCCCTTGTTCGTCGACCGGCAGAGTCGAATCCAAGAGGTGAGTGTTGAAATGAATCTTGTCCGCGGGACCCGTGTTGGGGAGAAATTCGCTATCAACTTCCACGCGCGGGGAAGCCACCGTGTAAACTACATGCACTTGGGCTTTGTCCCATCCCCGCACCAAGACAAGACCTTTCAGGTTGCTCAAGCTGATGCGCGGTTCACGCGTGGTATCAAAAGTCTTTTCCAGTCGTCCTTCGCCCGCGGCCCACAGCAAGGCGGCGGGGAGGAGAATGAACACTAGCCGTTGCAGGATTTGCCTGACCGACCTCGAGCTTACGATCGTCCGGTTCATCAACCCCGTGCCCCTCTCTCTAACGCCCTTCGAACTCCAACGCAGAAGACAGAATTTCAGCCTTTCTCGTATACGCTGTCAAGAGATAGTCGTGGGCCAGCGTATTTCTGGGCTCGTGTTGCAAAGAGTCCAGACATTCCCGAATTGAACCATCCAGGGAGACCAGGCTCTTTTCGTACGTGGCCTTCAGGTCCGGGGCCATGGATGCTTCATTCGCTCTAAAATTACTTTCCAGGTCAGAAACCACGTGGGCTAGAGCGCCGTCCTCGCCCGTAGGCATTGCCGACGCCATATGGGCTACAGCAGGAGAACCTGCCATTTCATCCGAGCCGCCCCAGCGCTGGATGCTGCTGGAAGGCAAGGTCAGCACTGATCCCAGGAATACCAAGACGGCTAAGACTCCCAGGGGAATAGCGTGGGGAAGAATGCGCCACGCCATGACTTGACGCCACCCGCTGACGGGCACGCCGAAGGCTCCCTCCGCCTCCAGCCTCGCGCGCACGTTGGCCCAAACCACGCGGGAAGGCTCTTCCCGCGGCAGATCCCGCGCTGCCTGTCGAATCGATTGGAGGTCAGCCAGCAGAGCGCCGCATGGCGCGCAATCCCGTGCGTGGGAGACGATGAAGGGGCGCGCTTCGCCCTCCAAGTAAGCTTCCAGTTCGTTATCAAATCGCGAGCAAACGGGCACGCCGAAAGCTCCCTCCGCCTCCAGCCTTGCGCGCAGGTGAGGCCAAACCACGCGGGAAGGCTCTTCCAGCGGCAAATCCCGCGCTGCCTGGCGAATCGACTGGAGGTCAGCCAGCAGAGCGCCGCATGACACGCAATCCCGTGAGTGGGAGACGATGAAGGGGGGGGCTTCGCCCTCCAAATAAGCTTCCAACTCGTCATCAAATCGCGAGCACGCGGCGAACGCTTTGTTTTGGCTTTCCTCCATAATGCCTCTTACACTTCTTCCACCGGTTCCCCGGCCGGAAGTGATTCGGATTTCACGCCGCGATCCTGGCGCAGCCGCTCGCGCAGCTTCATGCGAGCTTTGTGAAGCTGCGACTTGGAATTTCCCACCGAGCAGTCCATGATTTCGGCGATCTCATTGTGCTCGTAACCTTCCACGTCGTGCAGCACAAAGACCGCCCGGTAGCCCGGCGGCAAATCCGCAATCGCTTTCTGTAGGCCGATGCGGTCAACCGAGCCGGTCAGCCGCCGGTCATCACTGCCGTAATCGCGTTTGACCGGCTCGTCTTGCGAAGTATCCACTTCGTCGAGCGATATCTGTTGCAGTCCCTTCTTGCGCAGGTGCATCAGGACCACGTTCACCGCCAGGCGGTGAAGCCATGTGGAGAAGGCTGACTCACCGCGGAAAGTGGAAATCTTGCGAAAGAGTTGGAGAAATGCCTCCTGTGTTAGATCTTCCGCTTCCGCAGTGTTACCCGTCATGCGCAGGCACAGTGAGTATACTCGCCGCTTGTGAGCTTCGAAGAGCGCCGCGAACGCTTCTTCCTCACCTCGCTGTGCGCGCGCGATGAGCTGAGTCTCAGCCGCAGCCTTCGGTGCCGGTGTCTTGTTTGTGCTCAAGAAGTTTCACTACCGGCCGCACCTCAACTCCTCTGTTGAGATGCGGGGCAAGATTTATGAGTTGTATTCTTCCCGATGGTTGTCCCGCTCCGGTGGTTACGCGTTGGGTCTCATTCCCCGAAGGGGACAATACCATTAGCCGTAGGCGAAACGTACGGAAAGCAAACCCGGAAGATTAGGTTCCGACCCTGGAGGGGTCGAACTGTTCGACCCCTCCAGGGTCGGAAGAATTCCTTTTCTTGCCGTCCCGATCCGTAGGTTTCAGCTACGGCTAATGATATTCCTCCCCTTCGGGGAGGCCGGAAAGCGCCGCTACAGCAAACTGCCCCACCGGCGCCCCTATTGGCTTCCTAGGATTCGGATGACTGCCTTTCCCACACCGATGTTACCCGAGGTGTCGGAGGCACGCAAAGCCAGGACGTGCTCTCCGGGCGCCAGATGGGTGAGCTTTAGGGTAAACGTCTCCTTACGCGAATCCACGATGCCGTCATCGGACAGTACGTCGTGCCAATCCTGCCCGTCCAGGGAGGTCTCCGCGCTCTGGAGGGGAGACGTGCTGTCCTCCGCGGAGAATTGCACCTCTGCCGTGGAGCCGGTGACAGTCTGCTTCAGAACCTCGACGTCCGGAGGCGTATTGTCAACCCAGAAGGGGGCGCTCAGCAACTCGGCTTTTCGCCCCAATTGGGGAGGATTGGACTCCTCGTCCGACGCTACCAGACGCGCCACATACTTGCCGTCCGCCAAGGTGGCTGGATCAATCGTGTAGCTGGATTGGTGAATCTTGTCCTTGAGGAGATGCCATTCCCGCTCGTCTGTGGCTTTCACATAAAGAGCGTAAACCAACAGGTCGCCATTAGGGTCATCGGCCTGCCAAGCCAGGGTTATGGGAGCCTTTATGGAGGGAGTTGACTGTGGCGGGGCGCCGAAACCCACTGAAGGCGAGGCACTTACGGTCATGCCCCCACCCATTGGCAAGTTTACTGAGGCCCCCGCCGCGCCCGTCCGCTCGCTCGAAATGCTGACGTTCAGCGCGTGGATTTGCGGTGGCAGGTTTTGGTTCAAATAAGAGACGGTCACCTCGTCCAGCGTGGGGGAGCCATTCCCCGAGGTGCGGAGGACTGCCTTCCACTGGAGGTAGCGGGCGGGAGGGTTCGTTACGGCATCGCCGTTGGGATTGCTGTAGGGTCCCGCCCAATCACTCCAGGTGTGGTCGGGCCGGTCAGAATTCCCCGAGCGCGTATAAAACTGCAAGGTACCACCCGCCGGGACATCTCCTCTCCATGCTAAGACCCCCCAGTGCGAAACAAACTTTGTGTCCTTCACCGGCGATTCGAAGGTGCCCTCGTGGGTGGGGGAAGCCCCAATACGGAACAATTTGGCCACATTGCTTGTCGCGGCGTAGAGGTCTGTGCCTCCGATGAGCAGGCGGGTGGCAAGCGACTCATGAGTTTCCGTGAGAATCGTCAATTTCTCGCCATCGGGTTTAGCATCCAAGTCGAAAATCCGCCCGTTGCTGTCTGTGGTGAACAGCACGTGGTCATTCCGGACAGCCAGCCCGAAAATGCTCTCATTGCCGGAACTCCAGATGGTTTCCGTGGTTGAATCCGGGAAGATTTCAATCAAAGCTCCGCGCCCACCTCCTAACTGCAAAGGAGGCATCTGGGGAATCTGGGGCGTGGATCGGTTGAAGCTTGGAGCCGTGGTTCCTCCCTGTGGAGCTTGCCCCTTGGCTGTCGACTCGGGTTCAGTTGAGGCCACCACGGTGACGGTTGTGACGCCGCCGCCGGGAGCGCCGGGAGGGGGGGCGAGGAGCAGGTCCGGCGATCCCTTGCCGCCCGCCCCGCCCAGGGTGGCCGCAAAGATGTGGCCCTGCGGGTCGACCGCCAGATCATGAACCTCAGGCAGAGCAGCCTGATAAATAACGAAGGCCTTCCCCTGGGGTGAGATGCGATAAATCAGGCCATTCGGCACGCTGCCGGCCAGCAGATTCCCTTTCGGGTCAAGCCTCAGGCACATGATGTGCGTCTGCTTGCTGTCAAAGAAGATATCTCCCTTGCCGGATGGGTCCACACGGAAGATTTGTCCTTTATCGCCGGTGGCGACGTACAGCCGCCCTTGCGCGTCAAACTGCAACGCCCATATATACTTAGCCTTGGGATCATAGAAGACGCTGGATTTGCCGTCGGCAGTGACTTTGTAAACCTTACCCTCCGGGGAGCTGCCCACATAAAGATTCCCGTCCGGGCCGACTGCCAGCGCGAAGACATCCGGCTCATTGGCCGTCAACAGCAAGGCGGACTTTTGGTCCGAACCCACAAGGAAGACCTTGCCTTGGTGCCCGGTGCCGACATAAAGGTTGCCGTGGGAATCCCGCGCCAAGGAGAGGGCCAGAGCCTCTTCGGGGCTAAAGACGGCTTGCGCCTCAGGCGCCAGCGTCAAATCACCTTCTTTGCTTAAGGAGACTCCGCTAAGGGTTCCCTGAAGGAATTCATCAAAGGAGCCGACTTGCCAGAAGGTTGTATCAACACTGAAGGCTGGTGAAGCAATTATGACAGCTAGTAATGGTTTGTAAAGGAATCTGCCGAGTTTCATTCCCCAACCTTTCTGAAAGCAGTGGTTAGTTGGTAGTGGTCAGTGGCTAGGAGCCTGTCGGGAATAAGGGTTCTTCAACGAAGAATCAACAACTTACAGACATAGACATGTCGCTAAGTTGTTGATTCTACATACGGCCAAATCTATCTCCGACAGGCTCCCAGCCGCTAACCACTAGCCGCTAGCCACTGCCTGTTACATCCCCGAGCCCGCCATTTTGAGGATCAGCATCTTTTGCCCATGGATGGCGTAGGGGGTCGCTTTGGTTTCAAAATCACCCACCACTGACGTCCCGCTGAAAACCACGTTGGAGGAGGAGGCAGGGTCCGCCATAAAAGTCTGCAAGAGGGAAGGCGGAGGAGACGGGTATACGTTCCCCTGCATCACGAAGGAGCGCTGGGGCGCCATCAGCAGGCCGTAGACCCGATTGTTGCGCCGCATCCGGTTCAGGGCGCGCACCAATTGCTGCGAGTTGCGCGGTGTGCCCACGAGGGCCGAAAAACGAAATTCCAGAGCATTGATGCTGGAACCCCCGCCCACCACCAGTTGCAGCATCTTGTCGGTGACGCTTGCGGGCACATCCACCGGAATTTTCTCGGTCAGGGTCGCGCCCCAAGGAAGGCGGAGGAGGGCAGTCACTTCCAGATGGTCCCCGGGCCGCACTTCCGATTTAGTGCTCCACACCTGCTCGAGGGTGGCGCTGCGTTTTTCGTCCAGCGAGTCAATGCTGAGGTCGATATGTTGAACCTTTAGGTCGGGAAATCCACTGGACATCAACATCGCGAGCGGCGTGGCCACTGTGGCCCCGACCATGTTGGCCGTCCCCACCTCACTGGAGAGAACATCCTCCAGATCCACAGACTGGCCGCCCGCCAGCCGGATCGTGGCTTTCAAGTTCAGGGTGGAAGCCCCCATCGAGCGTTCCGTGACGCCTAGCGCGGAAGTCAAGGCGAGATTGAGGAGAAGCGGGGAAAGAAACGGCTCCTGAATCATTTCGAAGTTGTAATCGGATTTCCTATTGAGCGTCGAATCCACGTGGACGTGGACGGGAATCATCGGCGGAGTTTTCTCACCCACCCGGCCATAAATGGCATCGAAGCGGTCCTGCTGGATGGTACCCACGATGGCGCCCGGCGCATCCACCTTGAATGAGGAGGCAATGCTCGGGATCGTCACGATGACGTGTGCGGGTGCGAAAGGAAACTGCGCAGGGCCCTCCCCTATAACTTGGTGACCACACGCGTAAAGGTTATCCCCTTGCCGATAGGTGACCGTGCAGTCGATGTTCAGGTCCAGGTCGCCCCGCACCAGCAGCAGGCTGATCATGGAACCCGGTTCGAGATCCGTGGGGCTCGGCGGCGTGTTCTGCGCACTCCCTGAAATCACGCCGCCCTGCATGGGCTCCAGCCCCAGGCGGCGGAGCTGCGGCGTGAACAGGTCGACGGCGGCGTTTGAAAAGCCCCCGAAGCGCAAGGGGAGCAGCAAGCTGGAAAGGGAAGTGGTTTCCCGCGCCTCCGGAAGAGGGGAGAGATTTGGGGCGGCGTCTTCATTCACAATCACCCGGTCGAGCTCAGGCGATCCGCCCGAGACCTTGGCAATGCGAAAGCTCTCATTGGGTGACCCGTGCGCCGTAGAAGTTGGCGAGGAAGGCACAACCGACAGCATTTCCTCGATGGGAGTGATCCCTGCTACCGCATCCTTGGAAAGCGGAAACGAGCGGGAGATAGCGCCCACCAGCTTGCCGTCCACATAGACCGGACTCCCACTCATGCCGGAAATCACCCCGGTCGTGGCGAGAGGGCCACCCGAAAGCCGCGCCAGGATTATATCTCGCTGGGGGGCAATGGCGTTTTTCAGTACACCCAGGATTTCCACCTGGAATTCGTCGATTCTGTCGCCTTCGAAAATGGTTCGCCCCACGCCTTTCAGGCCCGGGCGCACTTCGCTGAGCGGGAAGATCGGTGGGCTCGCCTGGCCCAGCAGGTAGCTAGCAAGAAATAAAACCAACACGAGGCTGGTAAGCAGTCGCCTTAGTAGCATCATAGCGGGCACTGGCTCATATGCTCTGGACAAAATTCTAGTCTAAGGACAATCGTTGGATTGGTCAAGCAAAGCCGCGAGGGGCAGTCTCTGAAGAGTATGTTGGTCATGCTCTGGGCGTAGGCAGAATCTGCAACAGAGATTCGATGTCCATTTGGGCGAGGAGGCGCGAGCCTTCTACAACTTTTCTAATATTATATAAGTACTTCACCCCAAGCCTTCCGCAGCACGTTACGCTTCCGTCTTGAAACCCCTGACAGATGGATTCCATGGAAAGGCGTTCCATTTCGAAGCACTGGATTATGGATTCGGCTCGCAGGAACGATGTGGCGTTATGGGGAATTCTAACGATTTCCTTTTTATGTGTTTCTTGTTGCAGGTAGGAAAGTTGGCTGGATATCAGAAACCCTGCGATAACTGTCTCGGACACAAATCCAACTACGAATACATATTTGTTCTTGGAAGGATGCCCACGGGACGAGTATTTCTTGATATGGAGGACAGAGCCCGGCTTCAGGTCAGGATCACTCTGCGGCATAAGGGCGCAAAGCATCTCGTGATTCCTGTTCCTGCTCTGCTAGGTTTTTGATGGCTTCTGATTCAGGCCGATTCTTGAAGAAAAGCGCAAAATCAATTTGGCTGCCATCCTCGGATTCTAAATATGTAGCTTCTTGGTGCGCCAATCTCCTGAGTTCACCTGCGGTCTTCTTGCCGAAACGTCTCACGATTTGATCGAGGACTTCCAAATCAGATTTGGAAAACACTTTCTTGTCAACGTGCTTTCTGGGATGCACGGAATTTCCAATCACGGTGACGTAACGTTCAAGCAAAGCGTTATCCGCAGGCTCTGCTCTATCTCGAAGCATGTTGAGGCCGCGCGTGGGGACTTGACCATGTTCGAGCTTGTAATACCTGTCACCAGTGATCGGCCTTCCAAACTTTAGAAGGTGCTCTTTGTCCGCGAAATATATCTGCTTACATATCGTCATCTTTGTGCTGTTGGGACATGCCTGCGCCAAATATATCACAGCATTAACGAATTTGGAGGCATTGAAACGGAAGCGCAGTTTTCCCATGCAAGTATCGTAGCATGTTTTCCTATATACCATCAACTTTCAAACCTTCAACTTGTTAAGCCTGCGATTGGTAGTGTCTCAGTTTGAATTTTGGTGGGGCGAGGCTGGCGCTGGAGGACGTAGGAACGAAACGGCCGGAAGTGACGCAATCGAGTGCAAAGTTATATACTCATACTGCCCACACGGCGAAAACGGAGACCCTGACTTTAGGAGGAACGGTATGTGGATGATCGTGCCCCTTGCAGTTATTGTGATCTTGATAGCCGCGGTGGCGGTGGTAGCTCTCCCGTTCATGACTTGGCAGGGCCTGCCGGAGGGGGCGAACATAAACGGCATGTACCTGGTCAAGGATTGGGTTCGTGAGCGCAGGTCTCGTGCCACTGAGCGACCACGAGGTGGCGCTCGTCGATGCCGGCAACGACGTCCAGGGGAAGGCTCTTCTCGCGGAATTGTCCCGCCGCGGCCTGGGCCCCGACGACGTGAAAGTAATTCTGCTGACTCATGGTCATCGTGATCACATTGGGGGGATTGCAAAGTTCCCAAAGGCGCAGGTCATGGCACTGGCCGCAGAAGTGGACGTGGTGGAAGGCCGTTCCTCGGGCGGAGCTCCGATCATGCGTTTCAAGTCCCCGCGGCCTACCGGCATTCACCTTTCCCGGACCCTCCAGGATGGCGAGGTCATGCCATTGGGCCCCTATATGGTCCGCGTTTTTGCCGTGCCGGGCCACACGCCGGGAAGCGCTACCTACGCCATCGGGGAGAATCTGTTCCTGGGTGACAGCGCCAACCAAGGCAAGGACGGCCGCCTCAAAGCGTCACCCTGGGTCTTCAGTAAGAGTGCGGCGCTGAACCGGAAATCACTGGTGGAACTCGCGCGCCGCCTAGCCAGCGACAGCAGCATCAAAACGCTCGTTTTCGCACACTCCGCGCCATTAGAACGAGGGGTGGCGCCGCTGGTGGAGTTTGCAAGCCGCTGTTGAGCTACCGCGCAGAGCACTTCATTTCGACGGCGAGGCGTTCTCCGAACTGGATAATGTCAAAACCCTATGACCGAGGCGCCAAAGTCTCCTGACTTCGCATCTCTCTCAACTTGCCTCCACGTTGCCACCGGCCCGCACCGCCCTCGCATGCGTGCCATCCTACTGTATAATGAAGAATTCTGAGTCGAGGCCGCAGACGCATGTGGGACCGCTATCGAGATTGGATGTACGCCTGGGAAACCCGGCTGAGTGCCCGCGACACGAACCGCGTGGTGCGTCCCCTGGAGTGGGGACTTGACTGGACCGAGCCTTGGCCGGTGGTGAATGGCACGCGCGAGGGGGCGCAAGCCAATCCGGCGGCGTATTTTGCCCAACTGAACCAGCAGATTGTTTCCCGCAGTGATGATTTCTACTCTTACCGAACTCCCTCCGATTTCCGCTTGGAGGGTGACTTCCTGCTCTTTACGTCTCCGGTGCACACGCCGTACGCGGTGAACAATCTAGTGCGGGCGCGCTGGTTTCCCTCCGGACATCGCCGCGCGCTCATCGTGATGCCGCAGTGGAACTCTGACGCCGAAGGTCACCACGGGCTTTGCCGGATTTTCAACATACTGGGAATTTCGGCGCTGCGCCTGAGCCTGCCTTACCACGACTGCCGCAAGCCTGCGGAAACCGAACGGGCGGATTACGCCGTTTCCGCCAATATCGGGCGCACCATCGACGCCGGGCGCCAGGCCGTCATCGACGCGCGCGCTTGCCTAGATTGGCTGGAGAGGCAGGGTTGCACGGAGTTGGGAATCGTCGGCACCAGCCTCGGTTCGTGTTACGCCTTCTTGACGAGTGCGCACGACCCGCGTCTGCGGGTGAACCTTTTTAACCATTTTTCCGTGACCTTCGGCGACGTGGTTTGGACGGGCCAGTCCACGCGCCACGTGCGGCAAGGCCTCGAGCGCAATATCGATCAGGAAACCCTGCGCCGCGCCTGGATGGCCATCAGTCCTGTTTCTTACGTTGATAAGTACGCGCGCTGGCCCAAGAAAACGCTGCTCATCTACGCTGCGTACGACTTAACTTTCTTACCCGTATTCTCCCACCAGATCCTCGACGAATTCACCCGCCGGGGATTGCCGCATCGCAGCGCCGTCCTGCCCTGCGGCCATTACACCACCGCCGAAGCGCCCTTCAAGTTCCTCGACGCATTCTATATGGCGTCGTTCCTGCAATCGGCATTCGACTGATACCGCGCCGGGGGTGTAGAATCACGCCGTTCTCGGGAATCGGGACTCGGGGTTCGGGATTCGGGATTAGGGATTGGGGGTTCGGAAAGCGGGATTCGGAATGCGGAATCCGTCATTCCCTCACCAGCGGGAATCCATGGATCTCGAATCCCGAATCCCGAGTCTCGAGTCCCGAACCCCGAGTCCGTTGTCCCCGCGCACGCGGCAAAGTGAAGGAGAGGGAGCATGCACATGAAGTGGAAGTCCTTACTGGTGGCCCTCGGTTTGATTGGGTTTTTCATCACGAGCCGGGCATTTACTCAGGGAAGAAAAGCGCAGACGGGCTTGGTTCCAGAACTCCAAACCAAGCTGATTGCGGCCCGCGCGACGGACGCGGCGCCGCCGTCCGGAGATGTGCAGGAGAACGCGAAGGACGGGCTCAAATACGTTCGCATACCCGCCGGAACCTTTAGGATGGGCTGCTCGCCCGGTGACGAGGAGTGTCAGCCCGACGAGAAGCCTTCCCACGAGGTGACCATCACGAAAGACTTTTGGATCGGCCAAACGGAGGTTACAGTGGGAGCTTACAAGCACTTTATCGCTGCCACCAAACGCCAAATTCAGGCGGCCCCCTCTTTCAATCAAGACTGGGCGAACGAAATCATGCCGATAGTGAGCGTGACCTGGGACGAGTCGCGCGACTATTGCGTGTGGGCGGGAGGCCGCTTGCCCACCGAAGCCGAGTGGGAGTATGCGGCGCGCGGCGGCAGCACGCAAGCTCGCTATGGCAGCCTGGCGGAGATCGCCTCCATCTCGCCCTACGGAAGCCTGCCGCGAGTCGTCGGGCAGAAACGCCCCAACGGTTTCGGGCTGTTCGATGTGTTGGGGAACGCTTCCGAATGGGTCAACGATTGGTACGA
>JBEKAD010000074.1:0-12371 GCA_050018435.1 Terriglobia bacterium | reverse complement strand
TTGGGGGAGAGGGTGGCCCGCCACCGGCGCTTTCTCCAGCCCGTCAGCCGACGGGGACGGGTGAGGGGGTCAAGACCGTGACGCCGCATACAAACTTGACCCTGTGCTAGCGCTGACCCCCTCACCTACCGCCTCGCGGTTCCCCCTCTCCCCCAAGGGGGCGAGGGATGAATAATTCCTGGTTTTGGTGCTGTAATCAAAACAGCAGGCGGCAGAGCCGCGCGGACCGCTTGAAGAGTTCGCTAATTTGGACAACCCTGGTCATGAACCGCCGCTACAAATCTTTAAACCGGCTCGCTTGGATATTGCTGGGCATCTGTTTTTTGATTGCGCCTGTGGGGATGATGGGAAACGGCCAGAGCGGAAGCTCGCCCGCCCCCTCGCCGCAGGCCGCTCGGCCAACTTCTCCCCCAAGCCAGGTCCAGCCTGCTTCACCGCCACCGCCCACAACTTACACCCTCACGCCGGAGCGTCGCGCCAAGGCCATTGCCTATTCACGTTCACTTTATATCCTCTATTTCCTCGGAACTCTGGTTTCGATAGGGATTTACCTTCTCCTTTGGCGCGGCGGCATCTCTGTGAAATTCCGCGAATGGGCACGCGAGGTTTCGCGGCGCCACTTCGTCCAGTGTTTGATTTTCGTACCGTTGTTTGTGGCGGCGGCAACACTGCTGAATCTCCCTTTCGATTTTTACTCCGGCTTTGTTCTTGAGCACCGATTCGGTCTCTCGACGCAAGGGTTCGCATCCTGGCTTGGCGATTGGGGAAAGAGTCTGGCCATCGCCGCGGCGATTGGCGTCATTGTGGCCTGGGTTTTCTATACGGTCGTCCGCCGCAGTCCGCGCCGCTGGTGGTTCTATTTCTGGCTGGCGACGATTCCTCTCGTCTTGGCTTTCATCCTCATCGAACCCTTCGCTATCGAGCCCCTGTTCTACAAGTTCACACCTCTCGAGAAAACTCAACCCGCGCTGGTCGAGCGGATTGAAGCCATGCTAAAACACGCCGGCCTTTCGATACCGCCTGCGCGCATCTTTGAGATGGACGCGACTTCCCGGACCAGGGCGATCGATGCCTATGTCTCCGGTCTGGGCTCAAGCAAGCGCGTTGTGGTGTGGGACACGACCCTCAAGGTGATGGGGCAGGATGAGTTGTTGCTGGTTCTCGGACACGAAACCGGTCACTATGTCCTCTATCACATTCCCAAGGAATTCGCTCTCGACGAAGCCGTGGCTCTGCTCTGCTTCTTTTTGGGATTCTTCGCCGTAAATCGCCTGGTGGAGAGAGCCGGCCCGCGCGCCGGGGTCGAGGGGATAGGAGATTTGGCATCACTTCCCCTCGTGCTCGTAGTCCTCACCCTGCTGGTATTCCTGTCGGCCCCCCTTGTGAACGGCATCTCGCGCCACTATGAACATCAAGCTGACCAGTTCGGCCTGGAAGTGGCCTACGGCATCGTCCCGGACCCGAACGCCGCCGATGTCCATTCACTGCAAATCCTGGGGGATGTAGATTTGGCTGATCCCGATCCCAGCCCGTTCATCAAGTTCTGGCTTTACACCCACCCGCCGCTTGACGACCGCATCCGCTTCGCAGCCACTTACAAGCCGTGGGCGGAAGGGAAGCCCATGGAACTATTACCAAAGCTGCGCTGAAAATATAGACTACGGATTCCGCTCCTCCGGCGTTTTTCAATCGAAAATCGCAAATCCAAAATCCAAAATAGGTGCACCTTGCAGCTTTTCTTACCTCTGTGTTAACGTCGTAAATTTGAGGTTTCCGAGGAATTTTGGCTGAGCAGGCGGAAGGATGATTCTCACCCTGGCGGGGCGGACTCCCCGCATTGCCGCGTCGGCGTACATTGCCCCCAGCGCCGATGTCATTGGCAGCGTCGATGTTGGCGAGAACTCAAGCGTGTGGTTCCAATGCGTTCTGCGGGGAGACATCGAACCCATCCGCGTCGGAGCGAATAGCAACATCCAGGATGGAACCATTATCCACACGATGATGGGCGCTCCGGTAACGGTGGGTGATTGGGTTACAGTGGGCCATCGCGTAGTGCTGCACGGCTGCACGGTCGAGAACGATTGTTTGATTGGAATGGGCGCGGTGCTGCTCAATCACGTGCAGGTGGGTGAAGGATCGATTGTTGCTGCCGGCGCCCTGGTGGCGGAAAACACCGTGATTCCGCCGCGGAGCCTTTACATGGGCGTTCCCGCGAAGCCCCGGCGGGAGGTTACGAAGGACGAACAGGTTTTTATCAGAATACACGCCGAACATTACCTTCAGTACAAGGAAACATATCTGGCGGAGGCGGCGAAAAAAGCGTAGAGGCGCTTCACCACAGAGACACAGAGGCACAGAGAAAATCCCTTCTTTTGGTATCTCTGTGTCTCTGTGCCTCTGTGGTGATCAAGGTTTCGAAAGGAATTTCGTGTCGAATCGAGTCGAACCAATTCGTTCTGTGAAGGGAACACGCGACCTCTTGCCGCCCGACACCAATCTCTGGCAACGCGTCGAGGCCGAAGCCCATCGCGTTTTTGCCGCTTATCACTACGGCGAGATTCGCACACCCATTTTGGAAGAGACCGCCCTCTTCGCCCGTGGCGTGGGGGCCGAGACCGATATCGTAATGAAGGAGATGTACACGTTCCGCGATCGCGACGAAGAATCGTTGACGTTGCGCCCGGAAGCTACGGCTTCCGTGGTGCGGGCTTACATCGAGCACAGCCTTTACAACCAGGGCGGCATCCAGAAGCTCTACTACATTGGACCCATGTTCCGCCGCGAGCGCCCGCAGAAAGGGCGCTACCGCCAGTTCTATCAAATCGGCGCGGAAGTCCTAGGGTCGCAGAACCCTCTGGTTGACGTGGAAGTCCTCGAGATGCTCGTGCTGTTTCTCGAGCGCGTGGGGATTCGCGAGTACCAGCTCCTGATCAATTCGGTCGGATGCCCCGTGTGCCGCGCGGCCTATCTGGAAGTTCTGCGCCAAGCGCTCCAGGACGTCAAGGCCACGATGTGCGCGGATTGCCAGCGCCGAGCGGACACCAACCCGCTCCGCGTGCTCGATTGCAAAGTGGAAGTAGACCAGCCGATCATTGACAAGCTGCCCAAAATCATCGAGCACCTCGATCCCGAGTGCCACCAGCATTTCGAGCGCGTCACGAGCGAGCTCCAGGCGCGTGGCCTTGTCTATCAGATTACGCCGCGTCTGGTGCGCGGGCTCGACTACTACACGCGCACGACGTTCGAGATTACCAGCGGCGCGCTAGGCGCCCAGAACGCGGTGGTCGGCGGTGGGCGTTACGACGGGCTTTCCGAGATGCTGGGTGGCCCGCCCACCCCAGGTATCGGTTTTTCCATCGGCCAGGACCGCTTGATTCTGGCCGTGCAAGCTGCCGCTGTGCTTCAACCCGGGAATCCTCTGGCGGCTTTCGTCGTCTGGATGGGCGAGGCGACGCTTGCTCCAGCATCACGCTTGGTGCGTGAGCTGCGCGCGCAGGGTTTGAGCGTCGAGATCGATTACGACCCCATGAAAATCAAGAAAGCGATGGGCGTCGCCAACAAGCTCCAGGCGCGCTTTGCCATCATCATCGGCGAAGGCGAGCTTGCCAGCGGCAAATTTCAAGTCAAAGATATGGCGAGCGGCGAACAACAGCAATTGGACCCTGCGGCGATTGCAGCATACGTAAGAGAGAAATTATGAATTATAAATTATGAATTGAAACCCGGAAGTTCCACACTCTGTATTGGCGCCATTAGTTCATTCATAATTCATAATTTATAATTCATAATTCGTAATTCGTAATTTGGTTTGCGGCGGTGAACTTGAAACTTGACCTTCTTGGTGATCGGCAACGAACGCACTATTGCGGTGAGCTTCGCAAAGAGCACGCAGGGCAGACCGTTTTCGTGGCCGGCTGGGTGGATGTTCGCCGCGACCTCGGCAATTTGATCTTCCTCGATTTGCGCGACCACACGGGCAGGACGCAGATCGTCTGCAATCCTGCCATCAGCGCGGAAGTACACGACCGGGCCGAGGAGATTCGTGCCGAATACGTGGTAGGAGTGGAGGGGGAAGTTGTGGCGCGTGCGCCGGGAACGGTGAATTCGCAGCTTGCCACCGGCGAAGTGGAAGTGATGGCGCGCACCCTGTTGGTCCTGAATGAGGCGAAGACGCCGCCCTTCCCCATCGAGGATGGGACGAAGACCAGTGAAGAGACGCGCCTCCGCTACCGCTACCTCGACCTGCGTCGCGGACGCATGCAGCGCAATCTGCGCCTGCGCCATCGTGCCAGCGAAGTGGTGCGCACCCACATGACCGAGCACGGCTTCCAGGAAATCGAGACGCCTTTCATGACCCGCTCCACGCCGGAGGGCGCGCGCGACTACCTGGTCCCGAGCCGCCTGCACCACGGCCGCTTCTACGCGCTCCCACAGTCACCGCAACTCTTCAAACAGCTTCTGATGATCGGCGGCTTCGACCGCTATTATCAAATCGTCCGCTGCTTTCGTGACGAAGACCTGCGCGCTGACCGTCAGCCGGAATTCACCCAGATCGATATCGAAATGGCCTTCCCGCAGCGCGATGTGTTGTTCGACATCATCGAACGCCTGATGGAAAAGCTTTTTGCGCTTGTGGACGTCAAAGTGGAGCGGCCGTTCCCGCGCATGACGTACGACGAGGCGATGGAGAAATATGGCTCCGACAAGCCCCACACCGGATTCGGGCTCGAATGGAAACAGGTGGGCCTTGCCGCCGACGCCATAGAGAAGGTGCGCGTGGCTCAGCCCATCAAAGTGATGCGCGTCCCGGGGTGGAGCGGCGCTTCGCGCAGCCAACTCGACAAGCTGCAAGAAACCGCGAAATCACTGGGCGCGGACTGGTTCTCCTATATGAAGGTGACCGGACCCGCGCCGCAATCACCACTCACGAAGGCGCTGGGCGAACCTGCTGTGGCTGCGCTCGCTGCCTCCGTGGAAGCTCAGCCCGGCGATTTGGTCCTGTTGCTGGGGATCAAGTCGGCGGCAAGCCGGGACGCCTTCCGAATGCTGGATAACGCGTCGGGCGAACTGCGGCTGGATATCGCGCGCAAGCTCGAACTGCTCAAGCCGGGCACGTGGAACTTCCTATGGGTCGTGGACTTCCCGATGTTTGATTACGACGAAAAGGAAAAGCGCTTCGCGGCCATGCACCATCCCTTCACCTCGCCGCGGGAAGAGGATTTGGAGAAACTTGAAACTGACCCCAGGGCCGTCAAAGCCCGTGCATACGATCTGGTGCTGAATGGTTCGGAGATAGGCGGTGGCTCAATTCGTATCCATCGCCAGGATATTCAGCGCCGGGTATTCAAGGTGCTCGGCCTGAGCGACGAACAAGCGCGGGAGCGCTTTGGATTCTTCCTCGATGCCCTGGAATATGGCACGCCTCCGCACGGCGGTATCGCGCTCGGTCACGACCGCATCAACGCGCTGATGGCGGGCGAGTCGAGCATCCGGGAAGTCATTGCCTTCCCCAAAACCGCCAGCGCCGTGGACCTGATGTGCGAGTCACCCGCCGGGGTTGATGCGGAGCAACTGGATGAACTCGGACTCTCGATTAAGAAAGATGTGTCGTAGCGGGTAGCGCTTGTTTAGGGGGTCGGAGCTTTAGCTCCGATACCATCCAGATAAGGGGTCTCCTGAAATTACTTCTCGATTCGCCCCTGAGTGACCCCCTCACCCACCGCCTTGCGGTCCCCCTTCTCCCCCAAGGGGGCGAGGGTAGAAAGTACAAATTACCGCTCCCCTCGCCCCCTTGGGGGAGAGGGGCCGGGGGTGAGGGGGTCGAATTGGGAACAGTCAGCTTATGTGAACAGTATTCGAGCTGAACCTCCGCCCCCCTAAGGATATTCCTTGAGCATCATTCACATCCTCCCCGAAGCCGTAGCCAACAAAATCGCCGCTGGCGAGGTGGTGGAGCGGCCTGCGTCGGTGGTGAAGGAGTTGCTTGAGAATTCCTTGGATGCGGGTGCTGGCCGTGTCGAGATCAGCGTCGAGGGCGGGGGGAAACGCCTGATTCGCATCGTCGATGATGGGCAAGGCATGACGCACGACGACGCGCTCCTGGCCTTCGAGCGGCACGCCACCAGCAAGATTCGCTCGGCGGAGGATCTGTTCGAGATTTCCACCTTAGGCTTCCGGGGGGAAGCACTGCCCTCGATTGCGGCGGTCTCGCGCCTGGTGCTGGAAACCAGGCATGCCTCGGAGAATTCCGGGACCCGCGTGGAGATCGCCGGGGGCAAACTGCGCGACGTGAAAGAAGTAGCTTGGCCGCAGGGCACGAGCGTCGAAGTACGCGACCTTTTCTATATCACCCCGGCGCGGCGCAAGTTTCTAAAGTCCGAGTCCACCGAACTCGGTCACATCGCCACGTTAGCGACCCACTACGCCCTTGCCCACCCCGAGAAGAGTTTTCGCCTGGCTTCCCTCACCAACGAAATCCTGAACGTCCCGCCGGTCGCGAACCATCGCGAGCGTTTGTATCAGGTGATGGGGGGGCAGAGCCTTGAGCAACTTCTGGAGATGGCCTCGGTCGAGCGCCGGGTTTTGACGGCGGTTTCAACTGAGGCGGGCGAAGAGAGCGAGCCCTCTGAGGAGGCGCCTCTGATCCGGGTGCAGGGCTTTATTTCGCGGCCGGAAGTTCAGAAGTTGAATCGTAACAATATTTACTTCTTTGTGAATAGGCGACTGGTGCGCGACCGCCTGATTCTGCATGCCATTACGGAAGCTTACCGGAACATCCTCCCGGCAGGTGTTTTCCCCGTGGCGTTGATTTTTCTGGAGATATCTCCGAGCGAGGTGGACGTGAACGTCCACCCGTCGAAGATCGAGGTGCGGTTTCGCCACGGGAGTTTCATGCATGACCTGGTGCGCGACTCGATTCGCCAGGCGCTGCTCGCCACGCGCCCGGTGGCTTCATTTCCGATGTCAAGGTCCGCGCCGCCCGCGGGGTTGGCGGTGGAAGCAGCGGACGTCGCGGATCGACTTGCGGAAGAGCCGCCGCTGATGCGGGGCGCGACGCTGCCTCCTCCCCCTGCCCGGCCATCGGGCCGTGGGACGAGCCGAGAGTTTCACCTTTCTCCGGCGCGCCTGGAGCCTCGTCCCCTGCGCTTGCCTCTGGATTCAGCTCTCGCCCCTTACGCGCCGGTTGCGCCGTCGAACGCACCCCCCGCCATACCGGTGGCGACGGAGGAGGCAGCAATACAGACTCCTCGCGAATTACCTCTGGATCTCCAGCCCTTGGGACAGGTGCAAGAGAGTTTCATCGTCGCGGTCAACTCCGAGGGCCTTTGGATTGTCGACCAACATGCCGCCCACGAACGCGTTCTCTTTGACCGCCACGTGCGGCGGCGACAGGAGAAGAAAGTGGAAGTGCAGCGGCTCCTCATGCCGATTATCGTCCAGTTGAAGCCTGAGCAGCAGGTCACCTACCAGGCGATCGCTGACGAATTGGCGGCGAACGGCTTTGAAGTTGAACCCTTCGGCCAGCGCACCGTGGCGATCAAAGCCGCCCCAGCAGACATCCCCGCGGACGAAGTTGAGAAGCTGATGATTGAGATCCTGGAAGGCGCCAGCCAGGACGGAGCAACCATTTCTTTGGACGATCTGCGCGGCAGGATCGCGGCCTCCATTTCCTGCCACGCGGCAGTCAAAGTGAACATGGCACTCGAGCGGAGCAAAATGGACTGGCTGTTGCAAGCGCTGGGGGGAACGGACTGCCCGATGACCTGCCCGCACGGCCGGCCCACGGTGTTGCGGTATGGGATGAAAGATTTGATGAAGGCGTTCAAGAGGATTTAGCGAATTGGTGATTTGTGATTGGTGATTTGTGATTGAAGAACCCTTCGGGTGTTGAGGATAAGCACAGAATTGCAGTGAAAAATCACCAATCACAAATCACCAATCACCAATCACCAATGAAGGGCCACGGACCACGGACTATTTCCAATCATGCATGAACCTTTAGTAATTACCATTGACGGCCCGGCAGGCGCGGGGAAGAGCACGGTGGCGCAAAAGCTCGCCGCCCGTCTGGGACTGATGTATGTTGACAGCGGGGCCACGTACCGCGCGGCGGCGCTCAAGGTACTGGAGGCCGGCATTGATCCCCGCGATGAGACTGCGGTAGCCAAGCTGATCGGCGCAACCCACGTGCAGGTGACGACCGGCGAGGGCGAACCTCACGTCCTGGTCGACGGCGACGACGTCACTGCACGCCTACGCACATCGGAAGTGACCCTGGCCGCAGCGCAGGTCTCGCGCTTGCCGGAAGTGCGCGCCAAGCTCATCGAGATGCAGCGCACCTTCGCGCGGGGTCGAGGCGTGGTGATGGAAGGGCGCGACATCGGCACGGTGGTATTCCCGCAGGCGCAACTTAAGGTTTTCCTCAAAGCCGCTGTGGAAGAACGCGCGCGGCGGCGGCTGAAGCAGGATTCGCGCGAAAGCCGCGAGGCCACACTCGAGAAGACCGCCTACGAAATCGGCCGCCGCGACCAGCTCGATGCGGAGCGGAAAATCTCCCCCCTCACGCCTGCCTCCGACGCCGTGGTGATCGATTCCACGCACCTTCAAGCCGACCAGGTGGTGGAACAAATTCTTGATCTCGTCGAGAAAAAGGGATTAGGAGAACCGGGAAGGGCAGGGTAAACCAGGTGTAGCGCGGACCTGTTCTGTAGGTCCGCGGCTCGTCCCCGATGGGCAAGGAAAAGCCGCGGACCTACAAAACAGGTCCGCGCTACACCGGCTTCGCCCAAAAGGCGGGCTCAGATTGACAGCGCCTACGCGGATTACGCGTGATGGGCCTATGTTCAACAGACTACTTGGCTCGTTCCTGTTCGTTGCTGCGTTGGGTCTGTGCATTCAGCAACCCTCCGGCCAGCAGCCCATTCACACTGACAAGCAAAACCTGCTGATCTACTATGACGGTGCAGGGGCCTCTCATCGCGTCAAGACTGTTGCGGATTGGGAAATCCGCCGCGCGCAAATCCTCCACAACATGCAACTGGTCATGGGGCCGCTGCCCGCGCCCTCGAGTGCACCCCTGGATGTCCAAATCGAAAGCACCGTGGAACTGGCCACCGCGCGCCGCCAGAAGATCACGTATCTTGGCGCGGACGGCGACCCCGTGCCCGCTTATCTCTTCATCCCCAAATTGCGCAAAGGGGTGAAGGCGCCGGGAATCCTCTGCCTCCACGAAACAACTGCTGTGGGAATGGGAAGTCCCGCCGGATTGGGAGGTAGACCCAACCGCCACTATGCCCTGGAGCTGGCGGAGCGCGGGTTCGTTACCATAGCGCCGGATTACCCCAACTTCGGCGATTACCATTTCGACCCTTACGCGCATGGTTATGCCAGCGCCACCATGAAAGGCATTTCCAACCACCGGCGCGCGGTCGATCTCCTTCAGTCTCTGCCGGAGGTCAATCCTGACCAAATCGGCGTGATCGGCCATTCGCTGGGCGGGCACAACTCTATTTTCGTGGCGGTTTTCGATGACCGCATCAAGGCCATCGTATCCAGTTGCGGGTTCACGTCATTTGAAAAATACTATGGTGGGAACCTCGCCGGCTGGAGCCATAAGGGATATATGCCCCGCATTGCCGAGGTCTACCACAAAAATCCGGCGGAGATGCCCTTCGATTTCACCGAGGTGCTGGCAGCGCTGGCGCCGCGGCCGGTCTTCATCAACGCCCCCGTCGGTGACGATAACTTCGAGGTCTCAGGCGTAAGGGGTTGCGTGGCCGCTGCCCTTCCTGTGTATCGAAATATCTACAAGGCGGCGCACAATCTGCAAGTGGTCTATCCACCCGGTGGTCACGATTTTCCGCCCCAGGCCCGCGAAGCAGCGTACAAGTTCCTGGCGCGGGCACTCAAATCGTCACACTGACGCCGCCTGTCATCCTGAGAGTTTGTGACTTTTTTAAATTCGCGCATAAGTAGGGATTGAAAACAAAAGACCTAAGCACCCGAAAATGGCCTACAGATCAAAAAAGTCACAACCTCTGGGCGCAGCGAAGGATCTGAATTTGTCCTTACTGGCAAAGACAACTACAGATCCTTCGTCCCGACCAAACCGGGACTCAGGATGACAGGGACGTTACGTTGCCGCCCTGAATCACCGGCGGTCACGTCACACTGTCATCCTGAGCGTAACCCTGCAATGGCGCGCGCCGCGACTCTGGTAAACGTCGAGGGGTTCGTATCTGCCTTCCCTGGCCGTTAGGGCGTGGGGCCAATGCGGCTTTCCACGCGGAACAGCTTGTAGTCGGAATAACTATGGATGTTGCGGTAGTGCTGCCTGTACTTTTCACCCACTGGCGGGTTCTCAACAGTAATCCCTTGACGGGTACCACCCGTAAACCCGGCGGCCGGCTTCAGCACGTTTACGGACAGCCACGCATCCACAACGACTTTGTCAGGCAGCATGACCGCCCCGGCAACCCCGGGAAGTTGCACGGGGGCATAGTCGATCCGGGTGGTTTCTCTCTGCAAGCTCGTGTGGGGCGGCGGCGACAGCAGATCGGTTTCGAGGCGCATGATTCCGTGGGTGCGGTGGTCGATCCACGCCAGCCCCTGAAACAGAAGCGGGATCCTGCGCTTGCCATCGTAGAGATTGGCGAGGCGTAGGTTCCCCTCCGGGATTTGCGCAAAACCCACCACGTCAGTTTCCTGCTCACCCAGCATCTGTCGGCCAAAATAGCGGTAACGACAGGCCGCCTGATTGTGTGGGTCGAAGTACAGCAGGGAAAGCGTGAAGCCGGAAGTCAGGGGGTGCGAACCCTGGAGCCCGTTGTAGTCGATCTCGTTCCCCTGGGGGTCGGTCCGGTACTCCGCAAAAGTCTCCCCGCCCGCCGTTGGCCTTCGCATCAGCAAATAGCGGAATTTCTGCGAAGACAAGTCCTTAGACGATGGGCTGTCCACCTGCCACTGAATGGATTCCGTGGCGGTGACATTCGGAAGATTTTCAATGAAAGCCGCCACGCGCTCGCCCGCTTCCTGCAAGATCTTTGCAAGGTTCCCCTGGCTCCCCGCCGGCTGTAAGCCCTTGAGTTCCCTTCTGCCGCGAATCTCCTTGGGCGTCCAGTCGATGACGGTGTGGGCCTTCCGGTAGACTTGGAGCTCTTCAGGGGTCAACGTCGGTGGCGCCGTTTGCGGCGCCTGCGCAAACGTAGTGCGGAGAATGAGGAGGACAGCGAGGAGTGCAACTGCGTCAGCGGCTATCGCCAGCTTTGGCCTCATTGCGAGCGCCTCCCCTAGCTTTGGCATCGTTATCCCGTAATGACAATTTATCATTACTGTATGCTAGCCAGTAATTTCCTAATAGCGCCAGCGCCGAGGGTTGTCAAGTTGAAGTTCGCGTCGGCCAAGAAGCGCGGTTTCATGCGCGGGGACTCGGCATGGAACGGCGCGCCGCTTCCAGCTTTGCATACAGGGCCGGGTTTTTGCGGCGAGCCTCTTCGCGCATCCACTTGAAGTCCGCCCGCCCCTTTTGAAGATAGACGTCAATCGATTGCTGGTGTGCCAAGTAAAACGCGATGGCGCCGTACGCTTGCTCCAACCTGAGCGCCGGAAATGACTCGACGATACCCTCCGGGGACTCGCCGCGCAGAAAGGCGTACACGACAGAATCGAGCGAAACCCGAGTCCCGGAATCGAAGTAGCCACCATGGCGTTGTTCAAGGTACTGATTTTTCATCCCAAGCCTCTTGCTTGTACTAAAACCCGCCATGGGCAAGCGGACACGTGAATGCGTAGCTTCCTGAGCCGACCTCGTACACGGACGCATCGTTTTCCATACGCAGGAACTTGACTCCGTCCGCGTGGCCCGCGGGTTTGCCATTTTCGCGCACGGTTTCGGCGTCTTTCGCCGGCACGTAGACGGTCGCCGCGGCGTTGGGTGGCACAACAATGCTCCAGTGAAACTGCCCTCTCTCGGTCTGCCAACTGCTGGCAATCTTACCCTGCGGCGAATCGAGCGAGGCTTTGGCGAAGGTCAGCCCAGGGACCACCCGAGGATGCATCACGATGCTCTTGAAACCCGGATGCTCCGGGTCGTAGTTGATGCCGGCCAAGCTCTGATAAAACCACGCCTCGAGGTCGCCGGTCTGAATCAGCAGGGCTTCGCTATTCATGCCGGGGTCGCGTGTGTCCATATCGTAGCGTTCCCAAATGGTCGTGGCGCCTTTGGCGATCATATAGCCCCAGCTCGGCCTCTTCGTGCGCGTGGCAATAGTCAATGCCACGTCGGCGTGCCCCGTTTCCGTAAGCACCTCCATCAGCCACTGCATCCCCAGCAGGCCCACCGTGGTGTATCCATGATGCTGGATCATGATGTC
>JBEKAD010000073.1:0-12500 GCA_050018435.1 Terriglobia bacterium | reverse complement strand
TTTGTGCAGATCGTACAGGCGGCGGTATTCGGGGCTGGAGAGCAGTTCCCAGTCAAGGATGCGCTCCGGCTGGGTTTCGCTGTGGAATGCCAGGAAATGGATACTGTGCTCCTCGTCCAGCTTGATGTTGGTTTTGAAACCCTCCGCCCGCAAGTCCTTCGCGACCTTTTCCAGCTTCTCCTCATTTTCCAGCTCAGCTTTCTTGGAGAGCTCGGCGCGCAGCAGGGCGTCAACGGGCCGCCCGTCGCCAATGCGTTTTTCCAGCTTGTTGTAAAGGTCGATGTATTCGCCAAAAGCCATCAGAAAATTGGTCAGTTCGCCGCCTTCCAGTTTCAGCCTTTTGCTGCCCTCGCCGAATTCCACGGCGTGGTCCTCGGTGGCGCGGCGCAACACTTCCCGGCGGAATTCCTTCTCGTCGTGAATGTATTGCGTTTTCTTGCCCTTCTTAATCAGATAGAGCGGCGGTTGCGCAATGTAAATATTGCCGCGCTCCACCAGTTGCGGCATCTGGCGATAAAAGAAGGTGAGCAGAAGCGTGCGGATGTGCGAGCCGTCTACGTCCGCGTCGGTCATGATGATGACCTTGGAATAGCGGAGTTTGGTAATGTCGAAATCGTCTTTGCCGATGCCGGTTCCCAGCGCCGTGATCAAGGCGCGAATTTCTTCATGGCCCAGCATCTTGTCGAAGCGCGCCTTCTCCACGTTCAGGATTTTTCCACGCAGCGGCAGGATGGCCTGGTAGCGGCGATCGCGTCCCTGCTTGGCGGAGCCGCCGGCGGAGTCGCCCTCCACCAGGAATAATTCGCAACGCTCGGGATCCCGCTCCTGGCAGTCGGAGAGCTTGCCGGGCAGACCGCCGGAATCCAGCGCGCCTTTGCGCCGCGTGAGTTCACGGGCTTTGCGCGCGGCCTCGCGGGCGCGCGACGCATCCACGGCTTTGGCGCAAATCTTGCGGCCCACCGTCGGGTTCTTTTCGAAACTCTCCATCAGCTTCTCGTAAACGAAGCTGGCCATGGTGCTCTGGATATCGCTGTTGAGTTTCCCCTTGGTCTGCCCCTCAAACTGCGGTTGCGACAGCTTGACGCTCACCACGGCCACCAAGCCTTCGCGCACATCCTCACCCTGGAGGTTCTCCTTCACGTCCTTGAAGAGGCCTTGGTTCTGCCCAAATTGATTGATGGCCCGCGTCAGCGCGGAGCGAAATCCGGAAAGATGGGTGCCGCCGTCAACGGTGTTGATGTTGTTGGCAAAGGAGAAAACATTCTCTGCATAACCGTCGTTGTATTGGAGCGCAAACTCCATGTGGACGTCGTCGCGGTCGCCTTCCGCGTAGATCGGCGTGGCGTGAAGCACTTCCTTGTTTTTGTTGAGGTGCTTGATGAATTCAGCGATGCCGCCGTTGTAATGAAACTCGCTCTGCTTGTTGGTGCGCTCATCCTTCAGGCGGACGGTCAATCCCTTATTCAGAAACGCCATTTCGCGCAGGCGTTGGGCTAGGGTATCAAAATTGAATTCGATAGACTCAAAGATTTCCCGGTCAGGCAGGAAGGTGATCTTGGTGCCCCTTTTTTCGGTCTTGCCGGCTCGCTTGATGCTGGCAAGCGGTTTGCCGCGTTCATACGACTGCTCCCAGGTGTACCCGTCGCGCCAGATTTCCAACTCCAGCGACTCAGAGAGAGCATTCACCACCGAGACGCCCACTCCGTGCAATCCGCCCGAGACTTTATAGCTTTTTGAATCGAACTTGCCCCCCGCGTGCAGGACGGTCATGACAACTTCCGCAGCGGAGCGTCCTTCCTCCTTGTGCACGTCCACCGGAATGCCGCGGCCATTGTCGGTGACCGTAACCGAGTTATCGCCATGCACGACGACCGTCACAAGGTCGCAGAAACCTGCCAAGGCTTCGTCCACTGAGTTGTCAACCACCTCCCAAACGAGATGGTGCAATCCCACCGGTCCCGTCGAGCCAATGTACATCGCCGGCCGCTTCCGAACAGCTTCCAGACCGCCCAGAACCTTGATGCTGTCGGCATCGTAGGCCTGAGCGCCGTTCACCTCGGGCTCCTTCTGCTTGCTCACGTGGCTGGATAACCTCCTGGCTGATTCATGGCTAAACAAGAAAGCCGACAGAGAAAAAACCTCCCTGTCGGCCGATGGTGTGGCAACTAAAAAGAGACTGGTAGGGTAGTTTCAGTATAGCAATTCCCTCTTGCCTTAGCTGAGGGGGCCGTTTCGAGGCCCCCTGCTGGCTCGTCGCCGTTCTCAGATGCGCATTGGCATAACCACGTAGCGATACCGGTAAGCATCCTGCTCCGCCGGCCGAAGCTGCCCCGCGCTCTGTTCATCTTTCAACTCCAAACGAATCTTCCCGCCATCCCCGACCACGCTCATAAAATCAAGGAGATATTGGTAATTGAACCCAATCTGCATTGAATCCTGGTCGTAGGTGGCGTCGAGCACTTCGTGCGCCTCACCATACTCACCGCTGGAAGAAAAAATTTCGACTCTATCCTTCTCCACCTGCATGCGGATAGCGTGTGAGCGTTCGTCGGCCAGTAGAGCGACCCGGCGAATCCCCGCCGCCATCTTCTCCTTGTCCATCTCCACAATCTTGGTATTTTCTCGCGGCAGCACAGCCTCATAGTTGGGGAACTGCCCCGTCAACATTCGTGAGATCAAAATGCGCGTGCCGATTTGGAAGAAGAGGTGGCTTTCGTCCTTGGAGATGTCAACAAGCGTTTCTTCTTCGACCTCAGCAAGCAAGCGGAGGAGTTCCCCCATCGCTTTTTTCGGCACTAAGAGGCGCAACTCATTTTTCAGTCCCTGGACCTGCACGTCGCGCTCGACCAGCGCAAGGCGGTGACCATCCGTCGCCACCATGCTGGCGCTCTCCGGCTTTAGGAGCAGCAGCGCGCCATTCAGGGTGTAACGTGATTCTTCATTGGAAATCGCAAAGATCGTCTTCTGGATCATCGCGCTGCAAACATTGGCCGGGAGAGAGGCTAACGGCTTGGGGATGTCCGGCAACACGGGAAAGTTATCTCGGGCCATTCCCACAAGCTTAAAGGACGACCTCTCGCAGGTAACTTGCACCCAATGGTTTTCGAGAAGCTTGAAACGCACCTCAGCATCAGGCAAGGAACGAACAATTTCAAACAGGCGCTTGGCGGGGACGGTTCCCGACCCCCCCTCCTTTACTTTAGCAGGACAGCCACAACGAATCCCGAGGTCCAGGTCCGTTGCGCTAATGCGGAGGGTTGACTCATCGACCTCAAAAAGCAGGTTCGAAAGAATCGGGATCGTGGTCTTCCTTTCGACAACACCCTGCGTGAGGGTCAGTTCCTTGAGGAGGTCATTTTTGCTAGTAGAAATTTCCATAGAAATTCTCTCTTAGGAAATAGTTTTTAGTAGTAGTGCTGTGCATTTGTGGAAAAATTCGAGAAACTCCACAGGAAAAGCGACTTAGGCGTATTTCGGCTGTTGATGGCTTTCTGTAGATTGTGGAAAGACACGAAATATTGACCCCACTACAGAAATTCACAAATTTCTCACTCGAGTCAGATTTGGATTACATGCTAAGTTCAACTTAGACTATCACGTAGCTTGTTGAGAAGTCTGTTCAAATCCCTATCACTGTCGCGCATGTCTGCAATTTTATTGATCGAGTGCAACACCGTGGTGTGGTGCTTTCCGCCAAACTCCCTGCCAATCTGCGGCAGGGAAGCAGGGGTCAGCTCCTTTGCCAGGAACATAGCGATCTGCCGCGGGTAAGAAACCGCCCGGCTATTGTCTTTGGCCTTCAATTGTGGCAAGCTGAGACCGAATTCCCGGCACACCGCGCGTTGGATATTCTCGATCGATACGCGCCGCTCCTCCAGATCAACCAAGTTCTTAAGTACCTGTTGCGCCATAGAGAGAGTGACCGCGGTACCCGTCAGCGAAGAGTAAGCAATCAGGCGCGTCAGAGCTCCCTCGAGATCCCGGATGCTGGACTTGATTTTGCGTGCAACAAATTCGCTGACGTCGTCGGGCAGCGTCACGCCTTGGATTTCACATTTCTTAGCTAGGATGGCGCGCTTGGTCTCAAGGTCCGGAGCCTGCAAGTCGGCTGTCAGCCCCCAAGCGAAACGCGAGCGCAGGCGCTCCTCCAAGCCCGGAATCTCCTTGGGAGGGCAATCGCTCGATATCACCACCTGCTTTTGGCCTTCATACAGGGTGTTGAAGGTGTGGAAGAACTCTTCCTGCGTCCGTTCTTTACCAGCAATAAACTGGATGTCGTCCATCAGCAGGATGTCCACGTTGCGATACTTATCGCGGAACGAGACCATGCGATCGTAGCGAAGAGAGTTGATGACCTCGTTGGTAAAGTTCTCAGAAGAGACATAAGCCAGCCGCATCTCCTTCCACTTACCCTTGATCATGTGGCCAACGGCCTGCATCAGATGGGTTTTTCCAAGCCCCACGCCGCCATAAAGAAACAGCGGGTTATAAGCCTTTGCCGGGGTTTCCGCCACAGCTTGCGCTGCCGCATGGGCGAATTGGTTACAGTTGCCGACCACGAAGGTATCGAAGGTATACCGCGGATTCAATTGGTGGTCGACCGACTCAAAATCCAGCTTACCTTGAAAAGCTTTGCCATTTCCGTCTTCGGCGGGCTTCTTATCTGAATTTTCCTCTATGACATAGTGAACCTTGCGTACGTCCAGGTGGAGTTCGGAAAGAGCCTCATTGATCAGGCTGCTGTAGTGCTCCTGAATCCAATCCTGGAACTCACGGTTGGGAACCCGCACCACCAACTCTTCCTGATTGACATGGCTGAAACGTGTGGGGCGAAGCCAGGTTTGATAGCTCTGGGTGTTCACCTTCGTCTTCAAATAGCCCAGGATTTCTTGCCATGCGTTCATGGTGGTTTCAGTGGGAAAACAAATTGTCGGCCCCATGGGGTGGGAGCACAGTCGACCCGAGACTAACCCCATCTGCGAGCGTGAAAGGACTGGCGTCACAAGGGCGCCTCAATCTTCGCTAACCATGCACGGGTTCTTCCCATTTTTTGAGAGTTGAGAGAGTCCCAAGAGGGCGTTGTAACTTGCCAGAAATGACCTGTTTCACTCTCCCAATATAACATGAATTCGGGGCAATGCCAACTACTCCGCAGCCTTGAAAATAGCGCCTCTGACCGCGGAACCCTGCTTCGAAAAGTGCAGCAAAAGCCCGCCTTTTTCAAAGCGCTCAACCCTTGGCGCGATTTGTGGCAAAGTTCGATCTTTACAAGGGGCCCGCTTCAACCCTTCCTGCCTCTTTTGCCCTAAGGGGGGAAGGGGCTTGCGCCTCGCCGTATCCAGCAGAGGGAGACAGTGCTGAAGAAAATCCACTGTCGATGCTCCTGCCCTCAACTGAGCAGGCGAGCAATTTCGTCGCGCTTCGGGACGCATAGGCGCATTCCCCGGCCATTCGCGAGGACCGAGATACCTTCCTGTTGGGGGCGGATCTCCCCGATTACAGTGGCGGGAATCCCCTGCCGAGCATAAGCCAGCAGCAGACGGGGAACAGAGGTGGGGGCGGCGACGACCAGCAGCGCGCCCGAGGCGATAAGGGCCAAGGGATCAAATCGCAGCGCACGGCTAAAAGCAAGGGTTTCCGGCAGGATAGGGATTTTCTCCTTCCATACTCGTAGTCCTACTCTCCCAGCCTCGGCGATCTCCGCCAGGCCGGAAAGCAGCCCACCTTCGGTCGGGTCGTGCATAGCGTGGATACCTCCAGACTGTACGGCAAGACGCGCGTCATGAACCACGCTGATGCCAGGGTCCAAGAGCCATTGCTGGGCCCGGCGCACGGCGGCGCGGCCAACTTTTTTCTCCAGCTCCACACTTTTTGCCCGCGCGAGAATTGCAGTGCCTTCGATGGCTACGCCCCGCGTCAGGACGATGAGATCGCCGGGTTGCTGGCTCTCTTTTCGAATCAGCTCCGATTTCTCCGCCTCCCCCAGCATCTGGCCCACTACGATGGGACGCTGCAATCCCGACGTGACTTCCGTGTGGCCTCCGCACAGGGCAATGCCGAGCGACCGGCAAGCGTGGAGTATATCCAGGAAAACCCGCCGCGCCAACTGCGGAGTGGTACGGCCTTCCGGCAGTAACAACGTTGCGAGGAACCAGCGCGGCCTTGCGCCGAGTGTGGCGATGTCGTTGGCGTTGATATTGACGGCGTACCAGCCGATGCGCTCCTCCGTAAAGGTGATGGGGTCGGTCTTGGCGACAAGGTATTTCGTCCCGAGGTCAATGACCGCGGCATCTTCCCCGTAACGCGGGCCAATCACCACGCCGGAGGACGCGGGCGGGTGGCACGCGCGCAGGAGGCCTTGCAGCACGGCGGGCGGCAATTTGCCTACGGGCAGCGTCGAGCGAGTGCGCATGGTCTTGCGAGTATAGCGCCCATGAAGACGTATGACTACGGGGTTGTATCTCAAGCGGGAGCTACCAACTCTCTACGTTGCGACGGACCCTCCTATGATGTTATAACCTTGTTATACAGGGGAGGCCCTCATGATTACGGAGATCCGGCGGGTGGGAAACTCACGGGGAATCATTATTCCCAAACCGATGCTGAAGGAGGCAGGGTTGGAGAAGGAGGCCGAAATCGCCCTGGAGCGCGGCGCCATCGTTCTGCGTAAACCCCGGCGGAACCCCCGCCAAGGCTGGGGGGACGCTAGCCGCAGAATTGCCGAAGCCGGGGATGACAAGCTGGTTTGGCCAGAGTTCGGGAATCGGGATGACGGAGACCTTCAGTGGTGACGCGCGGCGAGGTGTGGCTGGTCACGCTCGATCCCACCGTGGGCAGCGAAATCCACAAGACCCGGCCCTGCGTGATCATCTCGCCGCCCGAGATGCACGATTACCTGCGCACCGTCATCGTCGCACCCATGACCACGGGAGCGCGGCCCCCGCCTTATCGCATCGCCGTGACCTTTCAGGGAAAGCGGGGGCTCATCCTGCTGGACCAACTCCGAACGCTGGATAAGGTCCGGCTGGTCAAACGGCTGGGGAACATTAGCTCCGCGACCCTGGCCTCGACGCTCAAGACCCTGCAAAACGTATTTGCTTGACGCAGCAAAAATCCAACCAGCCGGGCAGGGCGGCGCTCTCCCAGGTTTCTCACTTTGTGCGGACATACGGAGCGAAGCTTTGGAGTGCGGCAGCTTGCTGCCGCTTTCCTTTCCGCCAGCTTGTTCGCGGGAATTCCACCCGAAAGCACCAAGCCTCTATAGCGCCGACCGTTAGGTCCGCATTTTTCGCGAGTGCCCGACCTGCTGACCTAAAGGTCAGCGCTACAACACCCCTGACGCGGGCGCAGCCATTCCCAGCCAGCAAGCTGGCTCGAGCCAAAGCGGCAGCAAGCTGCCGCACTCCCAAGCTTCGCTCCGAGGCTCGACGACAGGTTCATGGTGGCGATCCAACGGAAGTGCATCAACCCCTTGCAAATGGATAATGTCTAAGCATATCCTGCCCTTGGTTCTCTACGATGCATAGAGTTCTAGGAGTGATACCGGCGCGGCTCGAATCCACGAGGTTGCCGGGCAAACCCTTGCGGGCAATCGGTGGCCGCCCCATGATCGCTTGGGTGTACGAGAACGCGCGTCAGGCGGCGTGCCTCGATCATTTGCTGGTGGCAACGGATTCCCCGGAAGTCGAATCCTATTGTCGCGAGCAAGGCATCCCCGCCATGATGACCTCGCGCGGGCACCGCTCGGGGACGGATCGCATGGCGGAAGTTATGGCGAAGGAGCCCGCCGCGATCTACGTCAACATCCAGGGGGATGAGCCCATGATCACTCCCGGTCACCTGGAGCGATTGCTGCGGCCCTTCGATGAAGCGCCCACAACACAGGTTTCAACCCTCAAAGTCGCGATTGATGCGCTAACCGCCATGGATCGGAATGTGGTGAAGGTGGTGACCGACCTCGCGGGGCGGGCGCTTTATTTCTCCCGCGAGCGCATCCCCTTCGATCGCGACGGCAACGGAGAAGCGCAATATTTCAAACATCAGGGGTTCTATGCATTTAGCGCCGCGGCGCTGAAAAAATTCCACCATCTCCCCCCATCGCCGCTGGAGAAACTGGAGAAGCTTGAGCAGTTACGCTTCCTCGAGAACGGCATTGAGATCGCGGTGGTGGAAACGCCCCACGACACGATTGGTGTGGACACGGAGGAAGACCTGCACAGGGTCGAGGAGTATTTCCATCGCTTGCATTCACAGTCAGAAAGGTAGCGTCCTATGCGTATCAAAAAGGCAACCAAGAAATATGAAGCGTGGCTGGCCAAAAACATTACGATCGTTCCGGCCGACCTGGCGCTGAAACACACCCGCATGGCCGAGGATCTGTTTCAATTTCTGCGCGCCACCTTCTACCGCTGGGTGCAGGTGTGGCCTCAGGTCTGTGCGGACCTGGCACGGGCCCCGCGGGTGCTGGCCGTAGGCGACCTGCACGTGGAGAATTTCGGCACCTGGCGCGATCAGGAAGCACGGCTGATCTGGGGCGTGAATGATTTCGACGAAGCTTACCCCATGCCATACACAAACGACCTGGTGCGGTTGGCGGTCAGCGCCCACTTGGCGATTTCTGCCAACCACCTCGCCATCGCGCATGAGGATGCATGCACGGCCATCCTGGCAGGGTATCGGGAGGGGTTGGAAGCCGGCGGCAGGCCTTTCGTGCTGGAAGAGTCGAACAAGTGGCTACGCGAGGCAGCAACCGGTGAGTTGCGGGACCCCGTCCACTTCTGGGGAAAGATGAACGCGCTTCCTTCCGTGCGCGGAGAAGTTCCCAAGAGTGCGCGCAAGGCCATGGAGGATCTTCTGCCCGCGCCGGGGCTTGTCTATCGCGTCGCGCACCGCGTGGCCGGGTTGGGAAGCTTGGGGCGCGAGCGCTACGTGGCACTGGCGGATTGGGAAGGAGGCCGCGTGGCGCGTGAAGCCAAGGCCCTGCTCCCTTCCGCGTGCTTCTGGGCGAAGGATGAGAAAGGCTCGAAGAAGATCCTCTACGAAGAGATTATCACCACCGCCGCACGAGCCCTTGATCCCTTTGTTCATTTGCGCGGCCGGTGGATTGTGCGCCGGTTGGCTCCCCATTGCTCGCGTATTGAGATGGCGGCGATTCCCAAGAAACGTGATGAGGCAACCCTGCTCCACTCCATGGGCTTCGAAACCGCTAATATCCACCTGGGAAGCAAACGGGCGGTCAAAAATGTGCGTCGCGACCTCGCAAGGCGCAAGCCCGGGTGGGTTCATGAGGCGGCCAAAAAGATGGTGGACGCAGTCCGAAAAGATTGGGAGGAATGGCGTAAGGCTTAGCCACTACGCCAGCGGGGGCGCACGCAGCCAGCCGGAGCCCCTGCATTTTGCGCTGACGGTTCGGCTGGCGAAACCAGAGACCCCAGGCGCAGGCCCCACGTCCTATCTTTCTCCGACCAGGTATTTGCAACCCGCCGGACCCATGCGTGCGGAGTGGGGAGTCTTGCCCGGAATATCGAAGCGCTCGCCCGGTTTGTAAGTGCGGGTATGCCCATCCACCGTAACGGTCATCTCACCTGCCAGGATGATATGGGCCGAGACGTCAGGGTGCTGATGGGGCGGATAGTTCATGTCCGGACCGTCTTCCCAAACGTAAACGTCATCGAACCCTTCGTCCTGCAATTGCTTCGTCAATTGTTGTTCGTCCATTATACGCAATCTCCTGGAGCTTTCTCGGAAAGCTCGATGTGCAACCCCTTGCCTTCTAACCGCAAGCGCTGATGGCCCATTTCCACAGCCTCTGAGGCTACCCCGGCACTTTCCCCGTGGCTTGAAGATACTCCTCGATCATCTTGGTAAACGCGCGAACCCTGGATGGGATTACCTGTACAGCAAACACAGAGCAATGCTTAATCTCTTCCACAGCTCCCAGCAAGGCTGCAATCGAGTCCAAAGTTTCATCCAGCGGATACTCCACCCCCACCAGCCGCGAGGGATTGTAGCGTACCGCATTTTTCAACTCACGCTCGATTTTATCTGCCGTAACCAGTACCCCACGCTGCTTTTCGCAGAACGTGTCCCAAATGGGGCCGGACTGCGGATACCCCACCACTGCGTGCTGGTGGCCATAGTGCTCAAGCTCACACCCCAACCATTCGAGATCCTGCGCAAGTTGTAACAGCGGCGGTTCTGGCACAGGCAGCTATTGTAATATATAGCCCGGCAAAGAGAGGCTTAAAAGCGTGCCACTCTGCCGCTCGACCAAAACGGGCCACTTCGAGCGGGTGGCCCGCGCAAGGCCGGACTAATACTTAGATGCAAGTCCTTGGAGGAAAAACATGGAAATTCGCACGCTTCCCAAGACCGGGCTCAAGGTTTCGCGCCTCTCCTTCGGAACCATGACTTTTGGCGCGCAAACGGACGACGGCACGGCGCACCGCATGGTGGATTGCTGCCTTGACGCGGGCATCAACTTCATTGACACGGCGAATGTTTACAACCGCGGCGCGGCGGAAACCATCGTGGGCAAGACCCTCAAGGGCCGGCGGGACAAGGTTATCCTGGCCTCCAAGGTCCGCGGCAAGATGGGCGACGCGCCCGATGAGCAAGGCTTGTCATGCGCCGCCATACGCAAGGCCATCGACGCAAGCCTCGAGCGCCTGGGAACCGATTACGTCGATCTTTATTACCTACACCTGCCCGATTATTCCACCCCCATCGAGGAAACGCTTGAAACCATGGAAGAGTTGGTGCGGGCAGGTAAAGTGCGTTTCCCTGCCATTTCGAACTACGCCGCGTGGCAGGTTGCGGAAATCCTGTGGATTTGCGAAAAACGTGGTTACCATCCCTATTTTATTTCGCAGCCCATGTACAACTTGATCGCGAGAGGGATTGAAGAGGAATACCTCCCCTTCTGCCGGCGCTTCGGCGTCGCGGTGGTCCCTTACAATCCGCTCGCAGGAGGGCTGTTGACGGGCAAACACTCGCGGCAGAGCGGGCCGACCCCCGGCACGCGCTTCGACGGCAACAAAATGTATCAGGATCGGTACTGGCTTGACGACGACTTCGCCGCCGTGGAAGAACTGCGCTCCATCGCCCGAGAGGCGGGCAAAACCCTGGTGGAACTTGCGCTTCAGTGGCTGCTCTCCCAACCCGTCGTCGATTCCATCATCCTGGGAGCTTCGCGGGTGGAGCAACTCGCAGAAAACCTGAAGGCCGCACAAGGCCCAACGCCGGATAAATCCGTCCTGGAGCGTTGCGACGCAGTGTGGAAGCGCCTGCGCGGGATTACACCTAAGTACAATCGGTAAGCTCAGCAACCGTAGCGCAGACCTCCGCATTTGAGGTCTGCGGTTCTTACCGAGACTTGCACTCCCGAGTTCGATGGCATGCGTGTTTGTAGGCGATTTGTGGTTATTGCATAAGGAAGAGCCGCGGACCTCAAAGGCGGAGGTCCGCGCTACGAACTAAATTATGAATTATGAAAACCCGCTCCGAAGAGAGATTTATAATTTATAATTCATCATTCATAATTAAGGAACTTCCATGGCGAACCTCGAACGCAAACCTGCCGATTGGGAAGATTTTGAGGCGGCTGCAAAGCGATCAATAGAGCAGCATATCCGTAACTCCTTCGTGCATACGTATAAACCCGTTTTGGACGATGCTGAATACCGCTCGTTCGACTCGATGGAAGAGTATCGGCGCTGGTGCCAAGAAAACCTGCCGGCTTGGTTGGGCTACAGCCGGGACTGAGTAGCTGCATGGCAGTATTTGAATTCAGAAGCGCACAAGAACTTGGCCGCATATTTGAGCAGCATGGTGTGAAGTACCTTTTCTTTGGTAAATCCGGGGCAATTCTGCTGGGTTATTCAGACACCACGCAGGATGTTGATTTGTATGTGGATAAGCAAAAGGACAACCGCGAAAAGGTCGTAGCTGCCCTCTTGGAGCTTGGTTTCCGGCTCACGGAAAAGGAACAAGAGGAGATAGGGCGGGGCAAAGTCTTCATTCAGCTCCGCAATGGCCCGTTCGACGTGGACCTGATCTTCGCCCCTGACGGTATCGAACGGTTTCACGATGCTTGGAAACGGCGAGTTGAGAAACACGGCTTTCCTATCGCGAACATTGATGACATAGTTGGAAGCAAACAGGCGGCGAATCGACGGAAAGACCGGGAATCTCTACCACGCTTATTGTCATTCAGGGAATGGTTGAGAGGAAACAAATAGACGATAAAAGTCCCGACCGAAGGGATGCCTGACCCATTGTTCCTTGATGAACCGATGAGCTGATGCCCCGATTACGCGATCATCCGACACCAAAACTTAGAATTCTTTTTCCCTCGCCCCCTTGGGGGAGCTGATCGTCTCCCACATCTTTTGCTGGACACCGCGGGTGCGCGCATTCAGCCCCAAAGGGGCGGCCTAGCAAAGCCCAGGCCAGCGGCCTGGGTTAGGAAGGTCACCCCATTTTCCGTTCTCCAGCCCTGA
>JBEKAD010000072.1:0-12674 GCA_050018435.1 Terriglobia bacterium | reverse complement strand
AGAGAGTTAGAGAAGAAAAAGGCCGAACTGGCAAGTCTGGAAGCGAGATTAGCCGAACGTGAGTTGGATTTGGCGACTCTTCAGGCCGAACTGCATAGCTTCGAGGGAACCTACTTGCGCATCGTGGGCTCCCGCCTCGCTGAGTTGGATGATATTGAAGCTCAAATTGCGGAGGCTGGGGCTCGCAACCAGCCGAAAGACCGGGAAGCACAAGAGCGAGCGTCGCAAGCCCGCGCCCAGGCTCAAGATTCGGCCCAGGCCGTGGAAGCGGAACAAGCGGCAGGCAAGCGGGAACCCTTCTTGCCATCGGAGAATCTGAAGAAACTCTATCGTGAGGTTGCCAAGCGTATTCATCCCGACCTTGCCACCGACGAAAGCGAGCGCCAGCGCCGACATGAATTGATGACGGAAGCCAACCGCGCATACGAGCAGGGCGATGCGGCTCGCTTGGAGGCAATCCTCCGCGATTGGGAATCCAGCCCGGAATCTGTGAAAGGTGAAGGGCCGGGAGCCGAACTCGTTCGCGTCATACGCAAGATTGCTCAGGTCGAAAATCGGCTGAAGGCTATTGATGCAGAGATTGCCCGCCTGGGGGAATCCGACCTCTACCACTTGAAAATCCAAGTGGATCAAGCCCAGGATGAAGGCCGTGACCTCCTGGCTGAGATGGCAGCACGGGTGGACCAACAAGTTGTGGAGGCACGAGGACGATTAAGATCGATCAAGGGACAGGACGCCACATTATGAGCGAGGACGATGATCAGGTTCCAAGTGCTCTTGTTGCCGTGGGGACCAAGGCCCTTGCTGTAAGGTCGGAGAGCCTTATAAAGCGGGGACTGGCTTTGGCCAAGAGCCTTCAGCCGGGCGACGCAGCGGCGCACGACAAGCTCGGCCTCGAACTCTACAAGAAAGGCGACCTGGATGGGGCCATTGCGGAATACCGCACCGCCATTCGCTTCAAGCTGGACTACGCACAGGCGCATTACCACCTCGGCCACGCGCTCCGCAAGAAAGGCGACCTGGACGGGGCCATCGCTGAATACCGCACCGTCGTTCGCCTCCAGCCGGAGGACGCAGACGCTCACTATTTCCTCGGCAGCGCGCTCCACGACAAAGGCGATCTGGACGGGGCCATCGCGGAATTCCGCACCGCCATTCGCCTCCAGCCGGACGACGCGCACGCTCACTGTTACCTCGGCTTGGCGCTCGACGGCAAAGGCGACCTGGACGGGGCCATCGCCGAATACCGCACGGCCACTCGCCTCGAGCCGGACGACGCAGACGCTCGCTATCTCCTCGTAAGCGCGCTCCGGGAAAAGGGGGACATGGATGGGGCTATTGGCGAATGCCGAGAAGCATTGCGCTTGAACCCGAATTTTGCAGAGGCGCACTACAACCTCGGCCTCGCGCTCGGACACAAGGGCGACGTGGAGGGGGCGATCGCGGAGTATCGCGAGGCACTGCGTTTGGACCCCGATCTTGCCGAGGCGCACTACAACCTCGGCCTCGCGCTCGAAAACAAGGCCGAATGGGATGGCGCGATTGCGGAATACCTTGAGGCACTGCGCTTGAACCCGGACTACCCACAGGCGCACCACAATATCGCCACTGTGCTCGGAAGCAACAAGGGCGACTGGGACGGAGCGATCGAGGAATACCGAGAAGCATTGCGCCTGAACCCCAATCTTGCAGTGGCGCACTGCGGCCTCGGCCTCGCGCTCGGAAGCAAGGGCGACATCGACGGGGAGATCGCGGAGTACCGTGAGGCGCTGCGCTTGAACCCGGACTACCCACAGGCGCACCACAATATCGCCGCTGTGCTCGGAAACAACAAGGGCGACTGGGACGGAGCGATCGCTGAAGAGCTCCATGCACTGCGCTTGGACCCCAATCTTGCAGAGGCGCACGGCGGCCTCGGCCTCGGGCTCGGACACAAGGGCGACATCGACGGGGCGATCGCGGAATACCGTGAGGCGATCCGCCTCAAGCCGGACTTCGCCGATGCGCACTACAACCTCGGTGGCGCGCTGGGTTGGAAAGGTGACCACCGGGGAGCGCTCGCGGAATACCGGGCGGCCTACGAACTTAATCCCAAGGATTCTGACTACCGCCGCGCTTACGAGCGCCTGCTCCAGCGGGTAAACAGGTGAGCGATGATCGCTCTGTGCCGGGCGCTGGTGTTTGCGCTCTTCGCAACCCAGCCGTGCCAAGAATGCGGCCCGTGCACCGCGCGCGGCGGAGGACAGGCTATTATCGAGAGGGGAGAATGCAGTGAGGATTCAGGGTATTATCGAAGGGGGAAATTCAGAAGGTCGCTGGTGAGGCTCTCTGAAGATACGTAGCACACAGCACGCAAGGTTCGCTGGAGGTCATACCATGACTCTTAAAATCGAAGTCGAAGAAATCCACTTCTCAAGCGATGGAAGTTATCGCACCATTGTCCGGGCGAATCGCTACGAGAAGAAGTCGAAGTCCATACAGACCGGGACCAAGCCTTTCCAGTACACCGAGGAGCAGAAAACTGAAACGCCAGTTGAATTCAGGATCAATGTGTCCCGAATAGCCCAAAGGGCTCGAAAGACCGAAAGACCTATCGAGGACATCAAGCGGGACGCAAAAGCTGCGGTTCTTGAACTGTGCCGGGAGATCACATCAAGGCTGGAACCAAAACCAAAGACGCAAAATTAAGCGAACGGACCGAAAGGAATGGGGCGCAGGGTTATCCGGCCCCTAGCCGGATTACTCTGGGGCCTTTCCTCCTTGGATGTTAATAAATACGCTGAGATTGTCGTGTTAAGAACCGCAGAGTAACGCAAGCCACGCCTGACTCTGCGCTTGTATCTACCTGCTCCCATGTTACTCTGAGTTTGCCCAACCTAGAGCCTTGAGAATGCCCGCCTGCCAGCGGGCGTTTTCGTTTTTCCGTCGATCTATCGAGCAACTTCATGGTAGATAAATCAATGGCTTGAACTGTTCTCGCATTTTAGCCTCGTCCCATTCGATATAAAACGATGGAATGACTTGGCGCACGATATGCGCCAAATAGCGGCCCAAGTCACCCTCGTCCGTGAATGTTTCGCGGTTCCTCGCCCAAGCAATGATATCCGCGGCCTGAACGCCCGGCGTTTTCTTCATCTCGACAGATGCAACCTTGTCGATGATCTGCCATACACTACGCTCTCCGGTCTGTTCGGCAAAATCCTTTTCGCGATTCCATTTTTCCTCGAACGGCTTCTTAAAATCCTCAGTTCGGTCAAAAAAATAGCTGACCGTATCGACGTGGGGATTGATGATCTCAGGGTAATAATTGAGATACCAGCCCAAAACCAATTCCGAGCAAAATCTGTTGCAGATGTCCACCGGTTCCGGCATCTGATAGGTTTCGGCCCGTAACTTTCTCCATGCGTCCAAATCGACAGAGCAGTAGAACATACGGAAGCGCTTCTTATCCAGGTGCGACATATACTGGACGCATTGATTCGCAACGTCAAATGCACTCTGTTGGTCCCAGCCGTACTTTGGGTCGAACCCGTCACACATCTGCACGATTTCCCGCATGTGGACGTAATCCGCCTTTGGCTTGTGCTCAGCGAGAATCTTCGCCCATGCTGTCTCAAATTCCGCCCACATTTCATCGTTGGCAGCAACAGCCGCGAGCGTCAGATGCCGACGCTTGAACTGCGGCTTCCCGCTGCTGTCCAGATATGCTCGAAGGGCTATCAAGAGGTCTCCCTCGGCGAGATTCACGCGGCCAGCACATCTCCCGATATTACTTAGAGCTAACATGGTAGCAGCCCTGCTGCGTCAAGTAAACAACCGCCCAATCTTTTGAAATCGGGCGGGTGGCGCCGGCTGGCGCAGAGCGCAGCTCTGCGGCGCACAGACACGACTGAAGTCAGGCGAGCCGATCACTCTCAAAAGGTTGGCGCCGCGATAGGCGCTGCTGGTCAATGATTGCAGCCGTTCCGGCGCAGAATGGCGTTTGCGGGTGGGCATAACCAGGGCTAATATGGCGCGCTGAAACGGTCGCGGTAGGGACAGCGGGTAGCCACAGTCACTGCTTTTGTGACCGTGGGCTTTTCCTAGGATTGCAAACCCGCGGTCAATTCCAGCCGCTTGAGCTTGATGCGGTCGGCGTGAACCTGGGCAAGGTCGTAGTGCGCCTGCTGCGTAAGCCAGGTTTCGGCACTGCCTCCGAAAACCTTCGACAGCCGCACGGCCATTGCGGGAGAAATCCCGCGCTTCTCGTTCACCAGTTCCGACAGGGTCGTGCGCGTGACTCCGAGCGCGGCGGCGGCGACCGTGATCGTCAAGCCCCAAGGCTCAATACACTGGCGCCGCACCAAGCCGCCGGGGTGGGGTGGATTCTTCATCGGCATGGTTCAGTCTCCTCCTAAGCCCCAAAGGGGCGACCTAACACAGCCCGGGCCAACGGCCTGGGTCAACGGATTGTTTCCCGCGCCGAGCCCTGAAAGGGCGATCTACGGAACCCACCGGTCCTTCCCACAGATCGCGATGAAAATACCGATTGGAAGGTGATGCAGGCAACGGTTTGCGCGCCCCTTCAGGGCTTGCGGATGGAAACAGGTTGGGTTTCCCTGACCCAGGCCGCTGGCCTGGGCTGTGTTAGGGCGCCCCTTTGGGGCTGGGAAGCCAGGGCACCCACGAGGGGTGCCCCTACGCTTCCTGGATCGGCGGCAATGTACACAGAGGGGACGGCAAGCCGTCCCCCTACTTCGAAAGGCCAGCCGGCGCAGCCCGCCAGACGTCCCCGTACGAACCCACACTTGACAAGTGACAATCTTCACTTTACGGTGTACCCTTATGATTAGGAGCTTCAAACACCGGGGCCTGAAGCGGCTCTACGAACGCGGCGACCGGAGCGGGATACGGCCCGATTTGCTGGACACGGTTGAAGATATTCTTGCCCGCCTCGATGAGGCCGGCGCACCGCAGGCACTCAACCTTCCGGGTTATCGGCTCCATCCGCTTAAAGGTGATTTGAACGGCTTCTGGTCAGTGACGGTTCGGGCCAACTGGCGCGTCATTTTTCGTTTTCAAGGCGCTGATGCGTTTGATGTTGAACTGATTGATTACCACTAGGTGACGAAAGGAAAGACACCGTGCCCATGAAAAACCCGCCTCATCCCGGACGAAGCATACGAACCGCTTGCCTTGAGCCCTTGGGCCTGTCCGTGACGGAAGGCGCCAAGGTTCTTGGCGTCACCCGGCAGGCCCTCAACAACGTGGTGAACGGAAAGGCCGCCATCAGCCCGGAGATGGCGATCCGCCTCGCCAAGGCGTTCGGGAGCACGGCGGAAACGTGGTTGCGTATGCAGCTTGCCTATGACTTGGCAGCCGCCCGAAAGGACGAAAGCAATATCAAGGTTCGGCGACAGCACCTCGAAGAACTTCACGCAACTTGAACGACGCCATTAGCTTCGCCAGCGCGGAACCATCGCGTCGCTGTGGCGACTTCTCATCACTGTGGGCATTTCCTTCGACGACGAACCCACCGTCAATTCCCAATACGAATTGGCCGAGGCTACCTCCGGGTCAAACAACCTCAGGCGCCGTTCGAACTGAAATCTCGGCGCTTGTAACTTCCCACCTTGTGCAACTCGATCACCAGGTAGGGGCAGGGCTTGCCCTACCCATCTTGGTTCGGCGGCAACGGACACAGAGGGGACGGTCCGTCGGTTGACGGATCCCCCTACGGCGCAAGGCCTTGCGGACATCGGGGTCCAGGGAGACGGGATTTGTGCCCGCTAAGCCCCAAAGCGGCGACCTAGTCTAGCCCAGGCCAACGGCCTGGGTTTAACGGCGTAAGCCATTTCAACCTTGGAGCCCTGAAGGGGCGAGCCACGATCTGTCTTCAATCGCACACCTATCGCGTGTTGTACTCAGCCCCCGTACGTCGGCAGAAGCTTCCGCTACTACGCTTCGATAACGATGGTGGCACGGTTTTGAAGGGCGCGCCCCTTCAGGGCGCAGATATTGAGGTGTTTCCGCGCTTAACCCAGGCCGTTGGCCTGGGCTAGACTAGGGCACCCCTTTGGGGCTCAACAGCCACGGTCACTGCTGTTGTGACCGTAGGCTTTTCCATCGATCACGAACCCACGGTCAATTCCCAAGGCGAATTGACCGTGGCTCGATTGGAAGCTGCAACGAGGGTTGAAGCCATCGCATCCGCGAGCCAGAAATGTGGTAGGATATTCCTACGGAGGCTTAGGTATGCCAGCAAGCGTCAAAGCAACGGCGGCAGAGTTTATGGGCACCACGAAGATCGGTGAGAAGGGACAACTGACGATCCCCAAGCAGTTCCGAGACGATCTCGGCCTTGCTGCCGGTGCGCCCTTTGCCGTGTTGCGCGTCGGGAACGGCCTGATTCTCCTTCCCGAGTATCAGCGCTTCGAGCAGTTGTGCGCGCGGATCACCTCCGTTCTCACCCATGTGGGCGTGCAACCCCAAGAGTTGTTGGCGACACTGCCGGAAGCACGGAAACGCGTGTTTACCCGCCATTACGGCGCTCTGATCTCGAAGGGAAACGGGCGCCGGCAGCCAGGAAAGCGCGTCCACCCGTGACGCGCCCACGGCGGATTCGCCTCTTCCTGGACTCCAACGTCCTGACCGGCGGCATGGTCTCTCCGTGGGGGCTGGATAAAGCGGTCCTCTCACTGTGCGCGGCGGGCATTGGCCGTCTGGTCCTGGCCGAGGTGGTGCGCGAGGAGGTTGAGGAAAACCTCCTGCTCCACGCCGGGAGACTCCGCCCGGCAGATGCCGATCAGCTCATCGAAGACTATCGCCGCCTGATTACGCTGTGTGGCCCTGAACGGGTGCCCTTTCCGGACGCCGATCGCGTGCGCGCCAGCCGCCATTTGATTCGCCATGCCGCCGACGTTCCGGTGCTCCTGTCGGCTTTAGATTGCCGGCCTGACTGGCTCCTGACCCACAACACCAAGCACTTTAGCGAAATGGTGGCAAAACGAACCGGGCTTCGAATTTCCACGCCCAGCGGATTCTTCCGAACCTTCGCTGCCTTGCTTCAGTAAGCGGGGCTACGGTCACTCCTTTTGTGACCGGGGGCTTTTCCTTCGATGACGAACCCACGGTCAATTCCCAAGACGAATTGATCGTGGCTACCTTCGGGTCACACAACCTCAGGCGCCGTTCGAACTGTAATCTCGGCGTTTGCAGCTTCCCACCTTGCGCAACTCGATCACTAAGCGCAAAACAGCGACCATATTGCACAAGCGACCATATTGCACTGTACAAGGGTCTTGCCTATTCGCTAAACTACAGGCATGGAAATTACGATTCACATCCCGGATGACTTGGCGCGCTCACTCGGGCCGACGGGCGGGGATTTGTCACGTCGAACCCTGGAAGCGCTCGCTATTGACGGCTACCGGCAAGGTTCTCTAACCCAGCTTCAGGTCGGACAACTTCTTGGCCTCTCGCGGATCGAGACCGAAGACCTCCTGGCGCGGCACGTTGCTCTATATGATTACGACCCCGCCGAGCTTGACCGCGAAGCGCGAGCCTTGGAAAAACTCTCCGACCGAACTCGATAGCTCTGCTAACTGACGATGACGGTTGTCTCCAACACCTCCCCCCTGCGTTATCTCGTTGCTGCCGGTCAAGCCGACCTCCTGGCGAAGCTGTTCGGCACGATTTTTATTCCGAGAGCCGTCGAGCGGGAAATTCTCGATCCTCATGCGCCACCTTCCGTGCGGCATTGGATGGCACAACGCCCGGCTTGGCTGCAAGTTCGTGAGGTTCAAACCGCACCCGATGCCGAACTAACCGGGCAACTCGACCCCGGTGAGGCGGAAGCCATACAACTGGCCAGGAGCTTCGCGCTGACGCACTCATCATGGACGAACGCCGGGGCCGTCAGGTGGCCGCCGGTCGAGGCATAACCGTGATCGGGGCGCTGGGATTGTTGCGTGAATCCTATCGCCGGGGATTTATTGACAACCCCATTGCTCGTGCCGCTCAATTGCGCTCTCTTGGATTTCGTGCATCTCGTGGGCTCATACGGCGCTTTGAAGAACAGATCCGTGAAATGCAAAGCGGGTAGCCATCACGGTCAGCGCTCTTGTGACCGTGGGCTTTTTCTTCGATGACGAACCTACGGTCAATTCCCAAGACGAATTGATCGTGGCTGCCTCCGGGTCACAGGACCTCAGGCACCGTTCGAACTGCAATCTCGGCGCTTGTAGCTTTCCACCTTGCAAAGGGAAATTTTCGGTCGCGCAAGAAAGTGGTAAACTTGTTCTGTGCCGGCGCTTTTGCGGATTCGTGGTTACCGATTCTTTTTTTACAGTCTCGAGGGACGAGAGCCAGCGCACATCCACGTTGCTCACGCCGGCCGTTATACGAAATTCTGGCTGGAGTCGGTTGCACTCGCGGACAACCGCGGTTTCCGCGGCCACGAATTGAGCGAAATCCGCCAGATCGTCGCGGAGAATCAAAAGTTCTTCCTGGAGAAGTGGCATGAGTACTTTGGTCGAGAGAGCTGAGGCGCTCGCTGTAGGTGTGTCGTGTACCGACGACGATCTGAGCGTGGTCTTGTCCGACGGTCGGACGGTTGCTGTTCCCCTCGTCTGGTTCCCGCGGCTCGTCGGGGCATCGGCAGAGCAAAGAGCCGACTGGGAACTCATCGGCGGCGGCGTGGGTATTCACTGGGAGGCCGTTGACGAAGACATTTCGGTTGCCAGCTTGCTGCAACCGGAGAACTTCATGAGGCTGCCTGACAAGGCGCTGCAACCGACCAGCCCCGCACAGCGCCGTGCCAGGAAGGTCAAGCCTCTTCGCGCGGCTCGCGGATGACACGCGGTCTCCCCGCGGCTTTCCAGCCACCGTGTCGCTGCGGCTGAAAGTCCACCAATCTTAATGGCGGACGACCTCTCCTGGGTTTTTTCCTCCGCTGACGAACTCACGGTCAATTCCCAAGACGAATTGATCGTGGCCACCTCCGGGTCACACAACCTCAGGTACCGTTCGAACTGTAATCTCGGCGCTTGTAGCTTCCCACCTTGCGCAACTCGATCACCCAGCGTAAGTAGGGGTAGGGCTTGCCCTACCCTTCTTGGTTCGGGGCAATGTACACAGAGGGGACGGTCCGTCGGTTGACGGATCCCCTTACGGCGAAAGGCCTTGCGGACATCGGGGTCCAGGAGAACGAAATTTGTACCCGCGTGGTAGCGCCCCGATTTATCGGGGCGGCTCCTCCAGCGGGGCGGGCGCGGCGGCGCGTCAGTCTCCCGTCGGGATGATCCCGGCGTTTTCGACCATGAGGATCACGGTTCGCTCCGGAGCGCGCGTGCGGTGCAGGACTCCCCTGGGGACCACGAAGCCCTGGCGTGGAGTAAGTTCTACGGTTCGATCCTTTAGGTCGACCAATAATCGACCCTCGACCACATAGAAGAATTCATCGTCAGCGTCGTGTTGGTGCCAGTGATATTCGCCTTCTACAACGCCCAGCCGCACCACGGACTGGTTAACCTGACACAGCGTCTGGTTGTACCAGTTGCAGGCGCAAGCGTCGGCGAGAGCCTTCTCGTCAATCACTTCTAACGGCTTGAACAGGATGTTAAGCTGAGTTTCGTAAGGGTAGGCCTTCGCATCGCTCACTTTACTCCTCCACCGACCTGTCTCAGGACGCATTATCGCACAGGCCGGGGCCCCGGCGCGCAGAGCAGCCGTGGGGGGCGCTCGACATCGCCACTTTGTTGCAGCGCAGGCCCATGGCGAGGTTGGATCTGTTCGCCGTGCCAGCCTGCAGTTGTTTCAAGGATCTTTAGTACCAGATATCCGATAGCGCCTTGTCGCGGGTCGCATCCCCGGATCCTCTCCATCCTGCTGGAAGGTCACAGTTGGCGTCCTTGCCCGCAACCTCACTGTGCATGGAGTCGGCGGAGGTCACCGTATTGGTGAAGGACAGTTGGGTCACACAACCATTGGAGCGGTTTCGCCGGAAGCATGTCGCCACAATGGTGGTGGGATTCACATACTTCCCGGTTGAAAAGTGTGCACACATTCTGTTTACATAAAGTGGGGTATCCGGTTGACTCAGGTAACCACAATCTGTTGTGGTCTGAGATTTCAGGTGAATCCGAGGATAGAAAGAGAGTGGTAATAAAATGGATAACAGGCGAAGAGATTTGACACACTCCGACATAGAGCGAATTGCCAGAGGGGTCGCGGACAAAATCCTAAAATGCGAGCGATTCCACCGAATTCAAACAAAGGAAGTGGAATTGGTGATTCAAAGACTATACGGGCTTAGACCCTTTTCCCGGCCTGTAACGGGTCGGTCTTCAATGCAAGCCGCGTGAGTTCGCGGGCCTCTTTAATGGCGGATTCTGCGTCTTTTGAATCCTTGCCATCCCGAATTTGGATGAGCACCGCGATAACGGAGACGATCATGGGTGCAAAAAGCATCCCGAGAGCTTCAAGGTTTGTTATTGATGATTTGTTTGCCATGGGAAACCTCTGTCAAGGTTTTCGGCGCGGCGTTTCCTTTGCCGGTTCGCCGCGCCTGCCCATGGTATCAGGAGGTATGGTCTGATTCAAATGTGTGAGATTGTTAACTGTTATAGAAACACCATTTGTAGGGGTTACCTGAGTCAACCGGATACCCCACTACATAAATATTCCTTACCTCGATCCCGTTTTGATACCAAACACTGGGGCCGGGATCTTTGGACGTCCACACGCCGGAAACGTCGTAAGCCGGCGTGAATTGCCCATAAAGTGGGGCTTCGCTGACCCGGATGGCGATAATTGCCAGCGCCCCTACAATTGCGGCCACAAAAAACCACGCCCAGACTCTTGGCCTGCTGATCAGGATTCTCATTTCACCCTCCTCAAGCGAGAATTTAAACCTCCTGCGGATTCCTGCTCTGTGCGATCGTGTCGATTTTCAACTCAACTTTTGGTCAGATGATACACGGATTGCATTGTCGCTTCAAGCTGCACGCAACATGCCCGCTTGAAAGCGGCATAGCAGTTCGCGCGGGGCGCAGGCATGCCGAAATTTGGGACGGGGCGGCGACCGATCAGCGCTGGCGATTCGCTTAATCGTCGCCAACCGGGCGCCGAAGGCTTTCAGCAAATCGAGGATGAGAGACGGGGGCAGGAAATTCGGGAGCCAAAAACGAGAACGGGGAATCCGTCAACCGACGGACTCCCCGTTTCAGGTGTTCGTCGTTAATGCCGTGGCAGCGTCCGCGGGGCGTTGCCAACGGTGCGCACCGCAAGAGCGGTGTGGTTATCCGACTAACCTCTGCGTGCCCGGTGGAGTCTTTCCTCCCTCGGTCAGCATACCTCCTTCATACGCCTCTCCGAGCTGAAATGCAAGCACCCAAAAGTACTAGTTGGGGTACAGTTTGAATTCTCGGCGGTGGGTCAGTTTGAATCCCAATCCAGCCGATTCGTAGACACAAGACGACTTTCGGCGGGTAATCTGGGATTTGACTGCGCTACCACTTTTAGTGCCTTCGATTGCTTTTCCGGGTTGGCGACTATACGTCCAGGTGCTTGCTTGTCGCGGAGAAACCTGCCAATATTTTGAGCCCCAGAGAGCCGTAGATTCAGCCCCAGACGGCCGTAGATTCAGCCCCAGACGGCCGTAGATTCAGCCCTCAGGGGGCCGTTGGTTTAGCCCCAGAGGGCCGTAGATTTAGCCCCAAAGGGGCGAAATAACGAAGCCCAGGCCAACGGCCTGGGTTTAGATCATCCCCCAATTTTACCCCCAGCCCTGAAGGGGCGAAATAGGTGTTCCCCCATGCCGCAATCGCTTTCGCAACTTTACGTTCACCTGATCTTCAGCACCAAACATCGCGAGCCGATGTTTTTGTCGCCCGTGCGAGAAGACCTCCACGCCTACCTGGCGGCGGTTCTCAATAACCAGGACTCCCCGGCGCTGAAAGTCGGAGGCATGAGCGACCACGTTCATGCGCTGTTTCGATTGTCGAAGAACGTCGCGCTGGCAAAAATCGTGGAGGAAGTGAAGACCGGTTCCTCGAAATGGGTCAAGACGCAAGGGCGCGGCTTGGCGAATTTCCATTGGCAAAGCGGCTACGGCGCGTTTTCGGTAAGCTCGGCGGATGTGGAAGAAGTCGTGGAGTACATCACGCAACAAGAAATCCATCACCGCGTGGTCAGCTTTCAAGAGGAATTCCGGAAGCTCTTACACGCGCACGGAATTGCCTACGACGAGCGGTACGTGTGGGAATGAAAAGGATTGTTCCGCCCCTTCAGGGCTCGCGTATCGGTTTGGGTCCCGTTGAGTTGAGCCCCAAAGGGGCGAAATAACAAAGCCCAGGCCAACGGCCTGGGTTCAGATTCCCCCCATTTCGGCGCCAGCCCTGAAAGGGCGAGATACGTATTTCCCCATGCCGCAATCTCATTCCCCACTCTATGTAACACAACAAGAAACCCACCATCGCGTGGCCAGCGGAATTCCGAAAGCTGCTGGACGCGCACGGAATCGCCTACGACGAGCGGTACGTGTGGGATTGAAAGGATTGTTCCGCCCCTTCAGGGCTCGGGTATCGGTTTGGGTCCCGTTGACCCAGGCCGTTGGCCTGGGCTTCGTTAGATCGCCCCTTTGGGGCTCAAAACATTGGCATGTTCAGGAAAAAGGGGCGGGCTTCATGCCCGCC
>JBEKAD010000071.1:0-12688 GCA_050018435.1 Terriglobia bacterium | reverse complement strand
CGGCACGCCTCTTCCCGTACACATGATTCAGTCCCCTCGGAAAGAATGGGAAAAACAAGATACAAGCCACGCTCAGCGCTCTACCCGCTGGCAAATTGATTAAAGTTTTTACTCACTTCAGCCGATATTAGTGACGTGGAGGTGTTTCGCGCGGGGGGCGGGGGGAAGACCAACTGATCGGGCCATCGGGCCAATGAATCTCGAATGAACCTTACTTTTACGCGCAAGCGAGAGCCCTGAGAGCGGCAGGGGTTTTCTGAGGGGACGGAATTGCCGAGCTGGGGGCGGCGGAGGTGCTACCCGCTTAGTCGTGGCGCTAAAATACACATCGCAAATCAGGGCAGGGGCCGGACGAATTTCCCTCGACCAAACACCGGATGACATATGATCGCTCTGTACCAGGCGGCCTGTTCATGAGCGGACCATGCTTGATCATGTCTTGTTCTCTGGGAACAAATTTTGCTATCCAGAGTCATCTTAGATTTCATAATCTCATTATGTCGTTTAGAATGAGACTATTAGAAAATTATATATTTGTGCTGAAGAATTGAGATTTTCTGCTTGCAATTGCTCAGATTATTTGTATAATGAGAATCGACCTATGGAGGTTGGTCGACTATGAGTACATTCGATGAGACCATTGAGAAGCTCAAGGTTGAGATTGGTGGCCATGTGTCTGCTCTCAAGGCAAATGAGGCATGGTCCCAAGTTGAGAAGATTTACCGAGCATTGGGTACAATCGAGGAATTGGCAGGAGTGCCCAAGACATCTTTAGCGGAGCTATTCGGCTTCGCTGGCGTCGATTCAACGGCTTCGGTCGTAAAGGGAGAGTTTATGGGCATGGAAGCTTTAGATGCAGCGAAAGCTTACATGGACAAGAAAAAATCCGTAGCCTCTACTCTCGATGAGATCGTGGATGCCATTCAGACAGGAGGCTCTCAAACAGTCACCCGCGACGCGCTCCGCACTTCCCTCGGACGAAGCACATACGAGGTTTTTAAAGCTCCCGGCCAGGAGCTCTACACACTCATAAAATACCTGCCACATGTCAAACGCGGAAAGAAAAAGGCGGGACAGGCCGAGCAGAACGAGCAGGCCCAGACAGATTCGGCAGAAGCGACGCCCGAGAATGCTAACGAGGTTTCTGGTTGATGGCAAACGAACTGAGCCTCTCATATCGGATTTGGATGGATATCGTGAGAAGGGTTAGTGCCCACGCTGCTAGACGCAGCGCCTACCGTGCAGCGCGGGCTTAATTAAAGGCAAGGCCCGTCTCAGCTAAACGCCTTGGCCGGGCACTGAGACGGGCCGTGGGTAGGTTATAAGCACCACCGGGCCGGGAGGCTTGCGACTCCCGGTCTGATTATACCGCTCTTTTCCATTAGAAGTGACGTCATGTTGGGGACGGGGACAGGCACCACGTTACCTGGGTTTTCGGGTTTTCCATGTCGCGGAAAACCGGTGAAGGGGGTGCTTGTCCCCGTCCCCCGACCAGTCAAAGGCCCGAGGAAATAAACTCAATGTTTGGCAACCAAGCTCACATCCAGCCTCATACCGACCGTGTCCGCATAGCGCATTAGGGTTTGAACGTTGGCGCGCTCCGGCTTGCGCTCGGTCCTGCTGACCTGGGGCGCACTGGTGCCCATCTGCCGGGCGACTTGCTCCTGGGTGAGGCCTTTACGCTTCCGTTGCTTGGCCAAAGCTATGCCAATATTGAGAACTCGTTCCTCTTCCTCGAATGCCTTTCGCACTTGGGGCTTCTTAAGTTGCCGCTCCAGATAAGCATCCCATGAGCTCTTCATGGTGTTCTCCCCTGCGCAGCGTGCCGAGCCATTCTGTCGCGCCCTATTTTCTTATCCGTTTCTTCTACCGCCGCCGTATTCTTGGTGAACCCGTGAAGCAGAATGCCCACGCGCGCTGCATCAAAGAAATACAAAACGCGGTATCGAGTCTTTCCCAGTCTGACCCTCACTTCCCTTAGCTTACCTTCGATCTGCGAGGTGTAAGGGTGATCCAGCGTCGGCCCGTGCTGCGCCAGCAGATCAATCCGCGCCAAGACCTTCCCCCGAACGGCCTCTGGCAGGCCATCGAGCCAGGCCTGAACCGGTCGACCCCCGTCCTGCTCCTCGAAGAATTCAATCTGCCAACGCTTCATTGGCGGTCGTCAACGTCCAGACATAGCTTATCATATTTGATAAGCTTTCGTCCAAAAGCAACAACCATAAAGCAAGTAGCGCCGCCTGTCCAAGGTCCGCGCACGGGCTGCGAATCCTCTGGCTTGGGACACCCTCCGGGTTTGCGGTTCCCCCAAGAAACAATAAGGCAGTGGCGAGTGACAAGCGGCGCGTGGCCAGCAGCAGCGCGGAGGTATTTGGCTCCGAGCCGAATTCCTCCGCGGCCTTTCCTCATTGCCCGGAAATGAACAGGTCGAAATTCCGATTCTACGAGCCGCAAAGGAAAGCAAACCGCGCTAACTTTTGCACTACCGGCTGACAGCGGCAGCGATTCCAAGTAAAATAATGTGGAGTGATTGAGGAGGAACGATCTATGACCGTCACGTTGCCCCCGGAACTCGAATCACGCGTTGCCCAGCGGGCACGCGCCGAAGGAATCTCAAGCGAGGCCTACGTCGAGCGCGTGGTCCGCGAGGCGACGGCGCAGCCACCGCGAGAAGCTGCTCCCCTGCCCGCGTGGCCGGGCCACGCCCTGAGCGCCCTTCGCCGCGAGGACCTTTACGACGATGCCCCTTGACCCCATCGCAGTCGATGCCAACGTCCTGGTGTATGCGCTCTATCGCGATGCTCCTCAGCATTCAAGCAGCCGTGCATTCCTCGAGCGAGCACAGCGTGGCGACCTGACGCTCTGCTTCACCTCGCAGACCTTGGCGGAGTTTTTCCCGGCTTGCAGGTCCTGACGCCATAGAGCGATGGCAGGCAGCTTCGGCCCCCGGCGCGTAGCCCCATTTTCCGTCTTCGTGTCAAAACAGAGTTTGGGTCTCAAATCATGAACGCCGTGCCCCAAAGTCCAAGATTCGTTCCCCAAGTCATGATCGTCGCCGGTGAGCGCTCCGGCGACATCTACGGCGCGGGCTTGGCGCGGGCTCTCCAGGCGCGGTTGCCGGGCCTGGCAGTCTTCGGCTGTGGCGGGGAAGCCATGCGCCAGGCGGCGGTGGACACCGTGGTGGACGCGCACCAGATCGCCATCACGGGTGGCGCAGACATTGCCTTTCATGTCTGCGTCCCCAACCTCTCGCGCCCCCAGGCCTTTTGCGATTTGCGTTTACCGCATGCGATCCATCGCCAGGATGGAGCTGTCCTCCAGGTAATAGTATCTCCAACTTGACCATGGCCAATCACCGGGTTGGGCCACCAACCCTCGTTTCACCGGATTGTTGTGCATGTAATCGAGTTTCTCGTTGACTTTCTTATCGCTCCAGATGTTCATGTCGTACCCGCGCCGGTTCCAGACTCGATAGTGCGCGTGATGGTGGACGGTGGGCGGCAACTCAAACCGCTTCCGCATCCTTTGGCACCAAGGGAAAACTGAGTTCTGGCGCAGGTTGCGCAGAATAAAGTTGGCCGTGCGCTCCGAGAGTTTTTGCATGATCTGGGAAGGATTCGCCGCAGCACCCGGCCAGATGAGCAAGTGACAATGCTCGGGCATCAGCACATAACCAAAGATTTTAAAACCCAACTCGGTCCTGAGGTCATTTAGGGTTTGTACGAATTTACGCTTGAACCGGTCGGAGTCAAAAATGCGCACTCTCCGATAGGTGCTGTCGGTTAAGTAGTGGAGATGATTCTGGTCGTAGAAATGCTTCAGGCGCGGCATCGGCGCAGTTTACATGACACGGCAAGGGGTCGCATACATAAAAAACAATGTATGCGCCACCCAAAATGGTCCGCTTGGGTGCTGTCACCCGCAACTGGCAGCCACTCGACGGTTATGTCGCCTACCCACGGAAGTTAAGCAGGATGCTTCTTGTTGATACGGCACGCGAGTCGCGGGTGTTCAGTCGCCACGACCTTTTGTCCTTTCCTCTCTCCTGGGGCCGGTCGGGAATGAGCGTGGGCGGAAGACTCGGCACACGTCCCTCCTACCGGTAGGATTTTTAGGCGCGAACATGCTGATATTCTTGCTGGTTACGGTCAATTAGTCAATGTCTGCCCATGCTCTGGCCGCCATGCTGCGGGACAATGAGATGGAGAGCTTTGTCTTGGTGAAATCGCGCACTGGAGAAAAGGTGCCAGGTGGCGGGTGCAAGTGCTAGAGGCTGGGGTGGCGTGCAGGTCTCTCGATAGTGAAGCGGAAATGACGCCGGACCTACGGCGGATGTGGCGCCTTATCAATGCCTTCGGGAAGGTCCGGCAAGGAGTACTGCAAAAAAAAGATGTTAAAAAAATACGAGCGAAGCCAGTATGTATATGAAAAGAAACAAGTATCGGACAAAATGCCTGGAAAAAAGTCGGACATTTATGTCTAAGATTCGGACATTTACGTCAAACCGACACGCGTTTTGCAGAAAACCGCGGCTTGCTGACGACATTTTGCCGGTTCAATTTGCTTTTTCGCGGGTTTTTTCGTGCATAATACAATAGACCTCTGTTTCAAATCATGAACGCCGAGTTCCGAGTGCCGAGTCCCGTATCCCAAGTCATGATCGTGGCGGGAGAGCGCTCCGGCGACATTTACGGCGCGGGCCTGGCGCAGGCTCTCCAGGCGCGGTTGCCGGGCCTGGAAGTCTTCGGCTGTGGCGGTGAAGCCATGCGGCAGGCGGCGGTGGACACCGTTGTGGACTCGCACCAGATCGCCATCGCCGGCATCACGGAAGTCGTCTCGGGAATTCCCCGCGTCTATCGCGCTTTCCACCAACTCCTCGATGAAGTGGACCGCCGCCAACCCCAGCTTGCCATCCTCATCGATTTTCCGGATTTTAACCTGCGCATGGCGCGGCAGCTCAAGAAGCGGCGAATACCGGTGGTTTACTTCGTGAGCCCCCAGGTTTGGGCGTGGCGCAAGCGGCGCGTCCGGAAGTTGAAGGAACGCATCGCGAAGATGATTGTCATCTTCGATTTTGAAGAGGAGATCTACAAACGGGCGGGCGTGCCGGTGGAGTACGTCGGGCATCCGCTGGTGGACATGGTGCGGCCGCACCTGACGCGCGAGGAATTCTTCGCCAAAGTAGGCCTGGACGCCTCCGTACAGACGGTCGCACTGTTGCCGGGTAGCCGCCCGAAGGAAGTGAGCACGAATTTGCCGGTGATGCTTGATGCGGCCACTCGCTTGACCCTGAATCGGAAATTGCAATTCGTCGTAGCCGTAGCGCCCACCATTGACTCGCGTTGGCTGGAAACAACCCTCCTGGAGTGCTACGTGGGCCGGGCCACGGTCCGCACGGCGGTTCATGCCACTTATGACGCGCTGCAACACTCGGAGGTGGCGGTGGTAGCGAGCGGCACGGCCACGCTGGAGGCGGCCCTCCGTGAACGTCCCATGGTGGTTGTGTACCGCGTATCCGCCCTTACCTGGCTGGTGGGAAAGCTCTTGGTGAATGTCCCCTATTACAGCATGGTGAATATCCTGGCGAAGAAAGAGCTTGTGCCCGAACTGATGCAACACGATTTCAATGCCCCCAATGTGGCCGCACGGGTAGAATACTTGCTGGACCATCCGGAGGCGCGGGAAGAGATGATCCGGGGATACCAAGCTTTAAAACCTAGGCTGGGGCAGGGAGGGGCAATCGAACGTGCCGCGGACGCGATGGTGGGGGTGCTCCAGTCTTCCCAGACAACCCGAAAGGCTGGTTGAACCATCCCTGTTCCACGGAAATTGATCTTGGCGACATGCAACGCGGAAGTCTGCCCCATAATCCAACTCAAGGGTTACATTTCCTGCTGGCCGCAGGACGGAAATCCATCGCCCGGTCCTAACGCGGGTTTCTCACCACGCTGGGACACTTTTGGGGAACTAGCGGAAGAGCGGGGCTTCAGCCCCGCCGAAATCGCGGATCCCTCCCACTGTTCGTCCCGCACCCCGCGCAGCCCCGATGCATCGGGGCTGCGCGGGGTGCGGGACACGGGAATATTCAGGAAGGGCTTGTAACGGCGGGGTTGAAGCCCCGCCCTTCCAAACCCGTGGTGAGATAACAGGCATGGCGAACATTTCCCTGCCAGAGTGGCAGCGCCGGCGCAGAGCGCACACCGGCACGATTTCGCGAGGGGAGCCGAGAATGACTCGATTTGGATCCGTGAACCTGGCTGCGTTTTCGCGCGCCGTCCGCGGGCATCGCCGGTGGATGGTTCAGGCAGGGCTTTGGGGTGTGGTCCTGGCAATGGCTCCGGCGTGGGGCCGGGCGCAAGGCGTCGTCCCGCGCTTTGAAGTCAAAAACTACGTCATCGATGCCCAACTGCTTACTTCCCAACACCTCCTGAGCGCCAAGGCGCGCGTGGACATCGTCCCCAACTCGGATATCACCACGCTCGCTTTTGAACTGCACAGCAATTTGCGTGTCGAAAAGGTTGTGGATACCACGGGCCAGGAGGTTGCTTTCAAGCAGGAAGGCCAGGCGCTGAACCTGTCACTCCTCAATCCGCTGACCGCGGGAAAGCCGGCCTCGATCACCGTGACTTACGGGGGAATGCTCAATTCCGCCGATGGCAGCCCGGTGGAAGGCATCAAAGTCGCTTACGTAGGGCCCGAAGGATCCTACCTTCTCTATCCCGGCCGGTGGTTCCCCGTCAGCGCCTATGGCGTGAACCGCTTCTCCGCCACGATGAACATTACCGTCCCATCGGATGAGACCGTAATCGCCTCCGGGAAGGTCGGCGCGCCGGTGCGTGAACCCGGAAAGGTGACTTACACCTATGACTTCGCAAACTCCTCGTTTCCGGGAACGGTGATGGCGGGCCACTATGTCGTGCAGCCGGCCACGGCCGTGGGAGCCGACATCGCACTTTACCTCAAGCCCGGCCACGAAAATCTTGCCGCCAGTTACGGTGACACGGCGGCCAGGATTCTGGCCTTTTATAGCGATGTGTTCGGTCCGCTGCCCAGTGCTCACCTGGCCATTGTTGAGATCGGTGACGATACGGTGGGGGGATATACGGCCCCCGGCGTAGTGGCGCTCGCCTCGCGCGCGTTTACCAACCCGGTCAATTACCGGCTGTTGGCGCATGAGATTTCGCACTTGTGGTGGCGATGCCTGGTTAATCCCGCTACCCCCAACGATGCGTTCCTGGATGAGGGCCTCGCCGAGTACTCGAAAGCGCTGTACGTGCAGGAGGCAGCGGGGGACGCGGCCTTTGAAGATCTGATGCGCGATACGGCCGTTGGCGCGCTGACGCACGAGGAGGTGACGCCCATCGCGCAAGCCGGGCAACTGCATGAGTTCACCCCCGAGTATCAATCGATCGTTTTTGATAAGGGCGCCATGGTGTTCCACATGCTCCGCTGGGTGATCGGTGACGAGGCCTTTCGCAAAACCCTGCGGACGATGGCGGAGCAGTATGCCTGGAAATCCATCACCGCGGACCAGTTTCAACAACTGGCGGAGAAAGCCTCCAAGCAAGAGTTGACATTTTTCTTCGCGCAATGGGTCAACTCCACCGGCGTGCCACAGTTCAAGCGCACTTGGGCTGTTTACAGGCTTCCCAAAGGCTATCAGGTCGTGGGCAAGATGCAGCAGGACCTGGATATCTTCCGCATGCCGGTCGAGGTTCGGGTCGTGTGCCAGGGCTCCAAACCCATTACCCAGCGAGTGGACATGGTCGGAACCACGGCGGACTTTACCATCGACACGCGTACCAAACCCTTGCGCGTGCTGGTCGACCCGGCCAGCCGCATCTTGAAATACGATGACCAGACGAAATACCAAGTGGAGATGGCGCGAGCCGATCAACTGGTGCAGGAACAGGCTTATCTGGATGCTATCAAGCAGTATCAAGAGGTACTGCAGATTAACAGCAACAGCTCACTCGCCCACTACCGGCTGGGTGAAATCCATTTCAAGCTGCGCAATTACAATGCGGCGATGGAAGAATTCCGGCGCGGCCTGGATGGCGATTTGGACCCCAAGTGGATTGAGGTGTGGTCGCATCTGGAACTCGGCAAGATATTCGACGTGACCGGCCAGCGCGATCGCGCCCTCATGGAATATCAGCGCGCCTTGCAGACCAACGACAACACCCAGGGAGCACTTGACGAGGCCAATCGTTATATTCAGAAACCTTACAAGCCCCCGGCGCAGTCCAGTTGAGATTACGAGCCGCGGGCTCATGTGACTTGGGCCATGTCTTTGCCGCGCGTGCATACGTCCATTGACGAGACATCGGCGCCCGCTCCGGCCACCTTCCGACACGCCGACTTGATGTCCCTTGGAGGATCGGCAAACGAAACGGCGTTACTCGCGATCAATGCCAGCTAGGAGCCTGTCGGAGATAGAATTGGCCATATGTAGAATCAACAACTTAGCGGCATGGCTGTGCCTGTAAATTATTGATTCTTCGTCGAAAAACTTTTATCTCCGACACACTCCTAGATCGAGGGGCCAGTGGCGCATGCCGGGAGAGATCGAGGCGAGACTCCCATGTCCCTGCTTATCGAGGCCAGAATGTTATTCAAAATAAAGCCTGTTAGGCGTGATTTGAGGAAATTATTCGGCCCCACCCGATTTCTCATCATGTTGAATTTAAAGAGGTTGGAAGATTGTGGCTGCGAGCGGGGAGAGTGCATGAAAGAATTGCTACGTTCGAAGCCCGAATGTTATTGAAAAAAATGAGGCATGAAACGAATTACCCAGAAAGTTTAGGAAAACAAAGCACTTATGAAGAAATGCCAGAATGTTATTGAAAATGCAAGAGATAGCACTCAAAAAGCAGTGACGAGTGCTTGGAAAAGTGATGAGTGACAAGCGAGCAGTGCTGAGAGCAGTGCCAAGTGAAGAGTGGCGAGTGACGAGAAAAGGCAAAACCCAAGGGCGGAAAGACGGGCAGGGCCTCATGAGCAGTGACAAGTGGCGAGTGATGAGAAACAGACCAGGGCCAAAGGCGGAAAGGCGGGGAGGGCCAACCGACAAACATCCAGCGTGACACACTCTAAGGCACTGACAAGTGACAAATGACAAGTGACGAGTGACAAGCAATCGCAAATCGCTAAATCGCCGGGTGGCAAGGGCAGTGACAAGTGACAAGCAATCACAAATCACAAATCACAAATCGCAAATGGCAAATCGCCCGATGGCCCGCGGGCGCAGCCCGGCTTTGCGCTTTGCGTTTTGCCTTTTCTTGGCGGTTCCGCCGCCCGCGTCTCAAATTCCCACTTCCTCCCGCTTGCGGAATTTGCGAACGTCCGAGCTGTCGATGGCGGGTTTCGCGTCGCACTCGATGGCAAGGACGGTAACGGGGCTGTCCGGCGCCTCGAGGGGCAGGCCGGTGAACCTTACGTATTGGTCACCCTGCTCGAAGGTCACGGGCTTGCCGGAAGCGAACAGCCTCGCCGATTTGACTTTGGCGCGCAGCCCGCCGATGGCGACCACGCTGGGCGGATTGAAGAATTCCAGCCCGTTTGACGCCGGCGTTTCTCCCGGCCAGTGGAAAATGTGCATGTACAGTGTATTACCTTTACGGGTATAACTTGCGTAGACATGCCCTCTTGGCTGGCAGGGCTCCGATTCGTAAATCGTCGGACCATTCTTGTCCATCCACTCGCCCACCTCCGTCAGGATGCGCACCGATTCCTCGGGGACCGAGCCGTCGGGCTTGGGGCCGATATTCAAAAGGTAATTTCCGGCGTCGCGCCCGCAAGTGATGAGATTGCGCACGATGGTCTCCGGAGGTTTCCAGTCTTTGTCGGCCTTCTGGTATCCCCAACTTTCGTTCATGGTCATGCAGGATTCCCAGGCCCCGCCGCCTTTGGCGGGCTCGATATGCTGTTCCGGCGTGGAGAAATCCCCCGGCAAGCCGTTCCGGTTATTGATGATGATGTCCGGCTGCAACTGATAGACCATCTTGTTCATCTTCTCCGCTTCCCACTGTTCCGCATTGAGCGGCCAATCGCCGTCGTACCAGAGGACGTCGATCTTTCCGTATTGCGTCATGAGTTCGCGGATCAAGCCGTGCGTGTATTCCACGAACCGCGCGCGCGCTGCCTCATCCGTGGAGCAACGCCAGCCGTCGGGGTGGTGCCAATCCATCAAGGAATAATAGAAGCCGACGCGCAAACCTTCGGCGCGCGCCGCTTCCACGAACTCCGCTACCAGATCGCGGCCGCACGCCTGTTGGGAAGCGCAATAGTTGGTGAGCTTCGTGTCGAACATGCAGAAGCCCTCATGATGCTTGGTGGTCATCACCATGTATTTCTGGCCGGCGCGTTTGGCGACCTTCGCCCACTCGCGCGCGGCATGAGGCTGGGGGGTGAAATGCTTCGCCAATTGCTGGTATTGCGCCACGGGAATGCCCTCAACCTCCATGGCCCATTCGTGCTGGCCGATGACGGCATAAAGGCCCCAGTGGATAAACATCCCGAATCTCGCTTCGTGCCACCACTTCATCCGCCGCTCGCGGTCAGCTTGCTCCTCCGCGCTCGACGCGCCCAACGTGGGCTCCGCTCCGAACACCGCATGGTTACCCAAGGGCAGGACACCCGCCGCCGAACCCGCAAGGGCGGTGGCGCTCGTCCCCAAGAACCGCAAATGGTCACGCCTGGACATCTTCGGTGGTCTCATCTGGTTTCGACTCCTTCGCGTCAATTTGCCGCAGGGGCGGGCGCCCGGCGCCCTACTTCCGCCTGCATCCCGTCCCGAGCTGCGTCAACAAAATACGCCAACTCGCGGCGCGGTTCAAATTATTTGGTTGGAGGTTCAGGCTTGAAGGAAAGGACGTTGCAGCCGGGGGCGTCAACTTCCAATGTCCATTGCCCCACCCAGACACGCCATAGGTCCGTAATGCGGAGGACACCGATTGCTTCACTCCGCTTCGGGATGAGCGGAACCACGCCTTCGGCAAACACGTTGCCGCCCAAGTTGGGCGGGTTGCGCAATCGAACCTTTACATTTTGGGCGTCCGCGTCGCCGAGATTGATCAGGTAAGCCCGCATCGCCTTCGGCTCGGAGATTCCTTTCCCATCCTCGTTGAAGTTGGGCTCCACAAAGCTCGGGGACACCACCAACGTTGGTTTCTCATAGCGGCGGGAAAAGGTCTTGGCGAGATCGCGGACCTCGGCAGGCAGCCCTGAACCGTTGGTCGGAAGGTGGAAGAAATGGGCGCACAAGGCGTCGGCGCTGGTGAGCAGTTCGGGGGTGCCGGAGTAAAATCCTACCCCCGGTGATTCGGGAGCGATCAGGCGAGCGAAACGAATCTGCTGTTCGAGCTCCTCTTTCGTTTCCGCCCAGTTCTCGCCGGGATTGCCGCCCTTCCCGACCCCGAGTACGATGATCGTCTTCGGCAGGATGCCATACTTCCGCGCCGACCAAACCTGGCTGGCGATCCACCAATACTGCCGCTGGTTGCCGACGTAGCTCTCCAACATGACGAGGTCCGCCACGTCGCGGTAAGTCTCCGCCAAGACTTGCGGGATGGGCCCACGCATCTCCCAGACCGCCAAGGCTAAGTCCGGTTTCTTGCGTTTCGCCTGGCGGAGAATCTGCGCGGATTTCTGATCCATCAGGCCGCCGTAGTCGAAGCCGAACTCATCAATCATCACCACCGGCTGCGGGTTTCCGCCATCATCTTGTCCCACCAGGTTATCCACAGCTTTTTCAATGGGCGAGCGCAGCAGGTCGAACCACGTATGGCCGACTCCCATCACCACGCCGCGCGACCGCCAATACTTCCAGTCGCCGGCACCTACCGGACCAACTAATGTCACGGAGTGCAGTTGCTTGGGATCAAAGTCCTTCGTGGGGCTATAAGTGAAAGCGATCACCTTGTTCAGGCCCAAGACCTTGGTCTTCGCGTGCCGGGCTGCGAGAAGACGAACGGCCACCGCCCCGCCGGCCGCGGCCACCAGCAGAGCTCCGGCAATGACCCGACGAATCGAGGATGGTTTCATCATGATAAGCCTGCCCTGGACTATCTATATGAACTGAAACTTCATTGTGGCCTTGCGGCGGGGGAATGTCTACACTCATCTCGAACCGGGTGTGTAGGCAGCTAAAAGTGGATATACTGGGCCGGCCGTGGAGTGGCGCGCCGAGCATGGCGACTTCCAGGGGGTTTGAAATGAGGACGTACCTTGCGACGTTGATGATGGGCCTCTGCTGTCTTTGCGCGGAGCCATATCAGTTTCTTTCTGCAACACCTCCTGGAACTGACGAAACCCGCCGCTGGGTCGGCGCCAAGTTCCTCGGACAGTCGCCTTCTGTCACGGACCAGGGCTACCTGCTTGTGTACACCATGAGAGGTGGTGTCGATCGGAATGCCATCGACGAAAAACCGCTGCACATCGGATCGCGCCAGTACCCAGGGGGAATTCATTTTTCTGCCGGGAAGGTTGTGGTGCACCTTCCCCGCGTAGCGCGAAGCTTTGAGGCGGTATTGGGCGCAGACAGCAACCGCGATGACATGGGATATGGCGGGCGAGGAAGCTTTGTCCTTTCGGTCGAAGCCCACGGGAGCGAACTGTACCATTCCGATGTCATGCACGAGGGCATGGCCGGTGTTCCGATCAGTATCAACTTGGGTGGCGCGAAAGA